>NZ_CAAAFR010000090.1:0-15217 GCF_900634745.1 Protofrankia symbiont of Coriaria ruscifolia | reverse complement strand
CACCCACCCGGAACCGGACGTGGCCACGTCCCGCGCTGTCCCCGTCGAGGACGGGAGCTCACCTCTCAGCCGCGGCCCGGCGGTAGCCCGTCCGAACGGGCGGATGCGCGAGACGGTGCTGGGGGGCTGCTTCCCCGGTCTCCTTCCGGGTAGCGGGTCCGGCGCGCACGAGTGCTGAAGGTGCCACGGACAGGCCCGACACGATACACGCGTTCGGGACCGCCACCAGTTTCTCCACGCTTCTCCACGCAGCACGTCCAGGCATTCGACGGCCACTTCGACGACCACGAATTCGACCCGGTCGCCCACACCATGCACAGTCGAAATGACTACCCGAGAGCGTGGCAATATCGCTACAATTCTCCGGCAGATTGGGTCTGATTAGATGATGAGTGCGCGTGCGCGCGCGTTACCCGGTGGCCGGGGCAACCATCAACATCAGAATACAGTGTGCTCATGTTCACGGCCGCCTGCCTGCCCTTGCTTTCCGGGTCGGCACCGTGCGTATGGTCTGCGCCGTGCCTTCGCGAAGAAGGTGCACGTCGGGCGGCACGCCGAATCCTGCCCCGGCCGACGGAAATCAAACCAATGGCAGGATCGGGGGAACCACTTTTCGGGCGTCGCGTATCAGACGTCCTCGGGGTGAAGCCGCAGAACGCGGCCGGGCAGTCCCAGCCCGAACCCGACAGCTAACCTCGCAGGCGTGGGGAAGGGCATCACCATGTCCCAGGCACGTACTCGCGATCGCGGAGCCAGGCACGCCAAGAAGCGTATCCGCGCAGGAATCACGACGCGTACCCGCGCAATGATCGCCGTCCCGGCCGTTGTTGCCGCTGTCGGCAGCAGCATCGCGATGTCCCAGCCGGCAAGCGCGGCACCGTCCGCGGACCGGGTTCTGTCCGCCATTGTGCAGTGTGAATCCAACGGCAATCCGAGCGTTGTCAACGGGATCGGCGCGGGGGGGCTGTTCCAGTTCCTGCCCCCCACCTGGCGCGGTGTCGGCGGGTCCGGCCTGCCGCAGAATGCCAGTGCCGAGGAGCAGTGGAAACGCGCTCGCATCCTCTACGCGCAGCAGGGCACGAGTCCGTGGTACGCATCCAAGCACTGCTGGGCTGGAAAGATCGGCTAACTGGTTCGTTCCCGGGTAGCCGGCGATATCCCGGTGGAGATCGGACTCCGGTCGGATCTCCACCGGGCGCCTGATCGGAAATCCGAAAGATCTGTTGTTGATCAGTATCTAGGCTGCGGATTTTCCCTCGTCGCAGCGGCCGCGCAGCGGACCCGGATGCTAATTCCGAAATCGTGTCCGAACCCGTGCCGGACGACGGCCTGCCGGCCGGTGACCATCCAGAATCCCGGATGGATAATTCCAGATGGATTCAGAGCCGGGAGCGATCCCGATCCACCCGGCCGAGCGGCGGGCGCATCCGCTCGAGCTCCAATGCGATATCGACCAGATCGATCCGGTCGAGGGTGTGGACCTGGTCGAGATCAACCCACGCGGCCTGGTCGGTCGAACCGCCGACCTCGTGTCGGAGCTCGCCGGCGACCACCCGGGCCGCGTAAATGACCCGCAGGGTGTGCTGGTCGGCTTCGATACCCCCATTACGCTGGAAACAGCGACGTATCGAGTCCAGGCCGAGCAGGGATTCGATCACGACGTCGTATCCCGTTTCCTCCTCGGCCTCGCGGATCGCCGCGGCAGCGGGATCCTCCCCGTGATCGAGACCGCCGCCGGGCAGCGTCCAGAACGTGTCGTTCGTCCCGGCGAAGCGCGCGAGCAGCACCTGCCCGTCCCGGATGCAGACCACGTATGCCGCGAGCCTCAGCTCCCGCGTGAGAACCGGTTGCGCCTCCGCGTCCTCCAACAACCCACTCACCCTTCCGGCAGCAACAACCGACCTGCTTCGCCCCCACGCCCAGCCGTTATGACTGTATTCGCACGCAGCGTGGACGATCCGCGTTCGCAGGCGGAGAGCCGCCGGAGCGAGCCACCGGTATGCCGGGCCGGTTGCGAACCAGATCAGCCATCCAGATCAGCCCGCCAAGCCGCCAGGTCAGCCCTGCGGATCAGCCCGCACGTGTGTTGAGGCCGACGAGCAGATCGGTCGTTGTCGCCTGTTCCTGCGCCGACCCGATCGGCAGCGCCACAAGTTCCGTGACACCGGCGCTCGCCAGCCGTCGGATCTGGCGTTCGACGGAAGCCTCGTCGCCGAGGATGACCGTGTCCCCCGGACCGTCCACGCCCTCCCGGTCGAATACAGCGCGGTAGCTGGGCAGCTGCCCGACCATGGCGAACCGCTGGGCAACCCACCCCCGGCGCGCGTCGGCGTCCGAGGTCACGCATACGAAGGTGAGGGCCACCACACGGGGATCCGGCCGGCCCGCCGCACGGGCGGCCCGGGTGATCGTCGGCACGATATGGTCGGCGAGGGTCGCCGGGCCCGTCCAGGTGGTGACTGTGCCGTCGGCGAGCTCGCCGGCCGTCCGGAGCATCGCGGGGCCGAGCGCACCGATCAGTAGCGACGGCGGCTTGGTACCCGGCGCGTCGACAGCGCCGACGGCTGTGAGGGTTGCGCCCCGGTGGGAGACGCTTTCCCCACGCAGGAGCGGGCCCAGCACGGACAGGTACTCCCGAAGGTGGTCGACGGGCCGGTCGAACGAGTAGCCGAACTGCTCTTCGACGATGACACGGTGGCTCACGCCGATGCCCAGAGTGAGCCGGTTGCCCACGGCCGCCTGAACCGTGAGCGCCTGGCTGGCAAGCACCAGGGGATGACGGGGATAGGTCGGTACCACCGCCGTTCCAAGTTCGATACCAGGCGCATCCCGGCCCACGACCGCCAACGCGGTGAGCGCGTCCCAACCGGCGAACTGGGTCAGCCAGGCGCTGGCGAAGCCGGCCTTCGCCCCGTCGCGGGCCGCCTCCACGACCACGTCCAGCGACCGTCCCTGATCGTCCAGATATATTCCGACACGCATCGGTCCTGCCTTCACTCGTAGACCTTCACCCGTGGACCCGGCATGACCGGACACGGTGGATATAGTTGCTTTCAGTGATGTCTCGGATGCCTACGTCGCGACGAGGTGTACGTGCTCGTAGGCGCCGGCCCCCGGCCGCAGACACACCAGAGGGTGTCGGCTGAGGGACCCGCTCCGCGTTCCAGGCGTCCAGCCATGATCGAAAATCTGGAGCCCGTGTGCGGGAAGCGCGGAAGATTCACATAAAGTGAGTGTCCCTCCAGGTACCGGTCGGCTCCGTCATTTCGACCGTTGCCCCGCTGTGGTCCTCACAACGATTCGGCTACCGAGACGCCAGCCACCGACCTTGGGGCTACCGACCCCGTGGCAGCGGACACGACAGCCGACCGAAAAGAAGTGGACAGGCTCCGCCCCGGAACGTGACATGGATCCGGCGCCCGGCACGGAGGGCTGCGTCATCGGTCGGTCCCCGCACGGTTGCGGTGTCCGTATCGCGCCGCTGATCCGCCTTCGCCGCAGGTTGAGAAGTTGGGGAGATGCCGATGTCCGCCGGAAGGATGCACGTCGGCGAGGTGGACATCGACGCACAGCTTGTGAGCCGGTTGCTCGCGGCGCAGTTCCCCCAGTGGGGGGACCTTCCCGTCGAGCCGGTCCACTCAGCCGGCACCGACAACGCGATCTATCGGCTGGGCGAGGAGATGGCCGTGCGGCTCCCCCGCATCCGCAGAGCTACCGGGCAGGTGGGCAAGGAGCACCGGTGGCTGCCTCTACTGGCCCCGCTCCTCCCGCTCGCCATCCCGGTCCCGCTCGGCAAGGGAAGGCCCGCCGAGGGCTATCCCTGGTCCTGGTCGGTCTACCGGTGGCTCGACGGCGAGAACGCGACCACCGAACGCATCGCCGATCCACACCATGCGGCTACCGAGCTGGGCAGCTTTGTCGCTGCCCTGCACCGGATCGACCCCGACGGCGGACCGCCCCCGGGGGAGCACAACTTCTTGCGCGGCGTGCCGCTGGCCGTACGCGACGCCCAGACCCGCGCTGCGATCGGCTCCCTGTGCGTGCTCGATACCGGCGCGGTGACCGCGGCGTGGGAGGCAGCCCTGCGGGCACCGGCGTGACAGGGTCCGCCCCGCTGGATCCACGGCGATCTCCTCGCGGGGAACCTGCTGGCTCGCCACGGCCGGCTGAGCGCCGTCATCGACTTCGGCGGTCTGGGTGTGGGCGACCCGGCGTGTGACGTGATGGCCGCGTGGACGTTCCTGCCCGCCGCAGTCCGGGAGATGTTCCGAGCGGCGGTGGGGGTTGATGACGCGACCTGGGCGCGGGGTCGCGGATGGGCGCTGTCCGTCGGGCTCATCGCCCTGCCCTACTACCGGGTCAGCAACCCCGTGCTCGCCCGCATCGCCCGGCATGCGATCGACGAAGCCCTCGCCGATCACCATCATCACGCCGCATGACACGGCCGCGAATCCCTGGATACGGAGAAAGCTCGCCACCAGCCGTAGGTGGAAAGTGTCGTCCACGCAGCGGAAACCACCTACGCCTCCTCATAAAACAGGCCACAAGGGGAGAGCCGGACGTTCGGCCTGCTCTGCCGGGAGCCTGGCCTGAATCTGGGCGATGTTGTCAGGACGGGCGTCGAGGGCTTCGGTCAGACGGCGAAACATCAGGTAGTCGATGCCCCTGTATGGGCCGCAGCGATGTGAGCGTCGGCGTCACGGCGCAGATCCTCGGCGAAACGCCGACAGCGCCGAAAGCGAGGGCTGGACAGCGGCTGGGCTTATGGGGATGCCTGGGTGGCTTTGCGCGTTCTCACAGCTGACGACTCAGCCTCGGTGGACTCCTTGAGTCGGTGGACCGGGTGGGTGAAAGCGCGGTAGCGCCAGAAACCGGGGAAGGCCAGGACGGTGGCGAGCATCACCGCCACGGTGAGGATGCCGCCGCCACTGACGGCCCATGTGGTGCCGAGCGCGGCGCCGGCCGCGCCGTGGGCGAGGGAGGCCAGCTGCGGGCCGCCGGCGGCGGCGACGACGTCGATGCCCTGCATCCGCCCACGCATCTCGTCGGTGACCGCTTCCTGCAGGATGGTCTTGCGGAACACGCTCAGAATGATCAGCGCGGCACCTGCCAACATGTGAAAGAACCCGGCCAGGAGCAGGCTGCGGGAGAACCCGAACGCCGTGATGGCCAGCCCCCACGCGCACACCGCCACGGTCACCATCACGCCGTGCCGGCGGACGCCGGTGAAGGTCCCGGACAGCAGGGTGGCGCACAGCGCGCCGGCCGGGGCAGCGGCATAGAGCACGCCGATCGCGAACCCCCCATCGGGTGGATCACCGAAGGTCTCGTGTGCCACCTGTGGGAGCAGCGCGGTGGGGTTCCCGAACAGCATGGCGATGAGGTCGGCGAGATAGGCGACCAGCAGGATCCTGTGCCTCGTCAGGTATCCCACGCCGACGGTGATCTCCCGGAGGCCGGCGCGGCGCGCACCTTCGTGCACCGGTGGGAGCGGGGGCAGCTTCCGCACCGCCCACAGCGTCGTGCCCAGCGCTGCCGCGTCGAGGAGATAGAGCACGCCGATTCCGAGCATCGGCAGCAGCGCCCCCGCGAGGAGCGGGGCGGTGATCCAGCCCAACCAGAGGACGGAGGACTGCAGCGTGTTCGCCGCGGTAAGCAGCTCCGCCGGCACCAGTCGGGGGACGACCGCGCCCCGCACGGCTGTGTTCGCGCCGAACAGGCCCGCCTGCACCGCGACCACCGCCAGCAGGACCGCGACCGACCGCAGTCCGAGTACCGCCTGGACCCACAGCGTGATCGACGTGGCTGTGATACCGAGGTTGGTCACCAGCATCATCCGGCGCCGGTCGACGACGTCCGCGATCGCGCCCGCCCACAACCCTGAGATCACCAGCGGGCCGAGGCCCGCCAACCCGGCCAGCCCGACGTAGACCGATGACCGGGTGATGTCGTAGATCTGCAACGGCACCGCGACCGCGGTGAGCCCACTGCCCACCGCCGTGACGACGGTGGATCCCCACAACCGGCCGTACGGCCGAACCCGCAGCGGACGAATATCGACCATCAGACGCATCCACCACCGCCGAACGTGTACTCGTCGACACGCTTGCTCAGGCTCTGACGCATCCGGCGGCATGAATCGGTATCCGGTGCACCGCCGAGCACAGATACCGGGTGGCCCCAGATCGGGATTGTGCTCGGGCATGGCGGACCGGACAGGGGCCGGCGTTGGATCGGGGGATACGGCGGCTGGCCGTCCAACGGCCTCCCTCAGTCCGGGCAGTGCGCGTCACCCGGTTGTGGCGAGCCGCCGCAGTGTGGGCACGCACTGGTTCCCGATGTCGTCATTCTGTCGGCTCCGTGACAGTCATCGTGATGCCTGTTGGACCGACCGGTCGGCACGCCACAACGGCGAGCGCCTCTGGGAACGGCCCATCGGTTGATCAGGGCGCAGTATTGCACGGTCGCGATACCACGGTGACGGTGAGGGTCTTCAGGGGAGGTGAAGCGCGGGCACCTGCCATCCGTGACTACCGAACGTAAGAAAAAGGTGTGACTCGATTCGACTTCGCGGGGACGCCCGACAATCTTCCGGCCAGTTTTCGATGGTCTCGCCACCAGTTGATGCCATGGCTTCCGGCATGAATCTTGTCCGCGTCCTACGGGGGCGTTTCCACGCCCGTAGGAGGCGATGGTGTGGACCTGCGTCGCATGTGGGTCGTCCCAACGACCGGGCATCCGTTTCTGCACCGCGTGCGGAACGGCGTCGCCGTCCACGGCGCAAACCCCTCCTGTTCGTCCCGACCCGCGCTATGACGAAACGGGCAAAACGGCCCCTGCGGGGACCATCGACAGCCTGCTCACCGGGAGCGGGGCCACCAGGGGCGCCGTCGGCGCCGCGGTTGAGCGGGTCGCCCACTGCACCGACCTGAGCGGCGCGGAGGCCGATCTTCTCAGCGCCGCGACCGGTCGGGACGCACTCGCCAACGAACTGGACGGGCTCACCGTCAACGCCATACCCGGTGGAAGGGACATAGCCGCCGACCTGCGGTCGGCATGGTTGGAGTCGGCGGCGGCGGACCGTGCCTACGGAGCATGGGCACACGAGGTCACCGGCGTCTGCGTCTCGACGGCACCCGCGACGCCCTCCAGTGTCCTCGCCCAACAACGGGTGCCGGTAAGAAACGTGTCAGCAGGTGCAAACGCGGGTGATCTTGTGTTGTGCCTCCTTGTGGGCGTGGGCTGTTGGCGCCCGGCGAGCCGGGCCATGATGTTCGGCCGTGGCCCGAATGCTGGATCTCGATGAGCTCGTTGAGCACTGGACGTTGCTGGATGACGAGCGGGATCTGATCGCTGGCAAGCGCGGGCCGACGCGGCTCGGGTTCGCGGTGCTGTTGAAGTTCTTTACCCAGCTGGGCCGGTTCCCGCGGGGCCGCAGCGAGCTGCCGGACGAAGCCGTGGAGTATGTGGCCCGTCAGGTCGGGGTGGAGCCCGGCGACATGGGCTTCTACGAGTGGACCGGCCGCACGATCAAGTACCACCGGGCGCAGATCCGTGAGCACCTGGGCTTCCGGGAGTGCTCGGTCGCCGACGCGGACAAGCTGGCCGAGTGGTTGGCCGGCAACGTGTGCGAGACCGAGCGGCGTTCGGAGCTGGTCCGCGGTGAACTGCTGGCGCGCTGCCGCATCGAGCGGATCGAACCTCCGGCCGCCGGCCGGATTGATCGGATCGTGCGCTCGGCGCTGCACCAGGCCGAGCAGGCGCTGACCGCCCGGATCGCCGGGCGTCTGCCTGCCGATATCGCCGGCCGGCTGCGCGCCCTGGTCGCTGTCGACGTCCCGGACGACGACACCGGCGAGGATTCCGTGCTCGCGTTGATCAAGTCGGTGCCGGGCAACGTGAGCCTGGACTCGATGCTCACCGAGATCCGCAAGCTGCGGGCGGTCCGCGCGGTCGACCTGCCCGACGGGCTGTTCGCCGACGTCGCCCCGCGGATGGTCGCGGCCTGGCGGACCCGGGCCGCGGTGGAGTCCCCGTCACACCTGCGCGATCACCCCGACCCGCTGCTGCTGGCGCTGCTCGCGGCGATGGTCGAGGGCGCGATGCGCCACGGCACGGCGATGGAGGTCGAGGGGAACTACGTCGACTCCCACGGCCAGTCCGAGATCGGCTTCGGTATCACTCGGCTACTCGGCTTTGACCTGCTGCCCCGCATCAAACGGATCAACAAGGTCCGTCTCTACCGGCCGGCTGCTGGCGAGCCGGACACCTACCCGCGGCTCGCGCCGGTGCTGACGCGGCCGATCCGCTGGGATCTCGTCGCCGAACAGTACGACCAGATGATCAAATATGCCACCGCGATCCGGACCGGCACCGCCTCCGTCGAGGCGATCCTGCGCCGATTCACCCGCACGAACGCGATCCACCCCACCTACCAGGCAATGATCGAGGTCGGCCGGGCGCAGCGGACCCTCTTCGTCGCCCGCTACCTGCGCGACCGCGACCTGCAACGCGAGATCAACGAAGGCCTGAACGTCGTCGAGTCCTGGAACCGCGCCAACAGCGTCATCTTCTTCGGCAAGGGCGGCGACATCGCCACCAACCGCCGCGATGAGCAGGAGCTCTCCGTGCTCTGTCTGCGGGTGCTGCAGGCCGCGCTCGTCTACGTCAACACCCTCATGGTCCAGGACGTGCTCGCCGACGACGACTGGGCCGAGCAGTTGACCGACGCCGACCGGCGCGGGCTGACCCCTCTGTTCTGGACCTATGTCGCCCCCTACGGCGAGGTGAAACTCGACATGACCAGCCGCCTGACACTCGGCGTGTCCACCGCGGCGCCGCTGGTGTAGGCCCGGCCTGTCAGGCCTCGGGTCGGGGAAGGGACCGAGGCATGCCGGGTCCGGCTGGTAGCTGTATCCCCCGCCAGGAAGAGTTCGGCGACGCTCGTCACGTGTCGTATGCGTCGCGTGCGAGGGTGGATAGCGCCGCTCGTAGATCGGCGTGAAGCTGGTTGTGTGCCGCGCTAATCGCATGTTCCTTCTTCGTCCGCTCCGCGCGATACAGGTAAACGGGGCCGACCCGGAGACTCTCCTCCTCCCAGCTGTAGCGCGCGTGTACATGCCCGTGGAGATGCGGCCAGAGGTTCCCCAGCACCTCGTAGTTGATCCGCAGAAAGTCTTCGTCTCGAGCCGCGCATACCTGAGAGACAGCCTCACCGAGAAGGGACAGGTCGAAAAGAAAGTCCATCCGCTCCGGGCGAGGAAGGTCAGTCAGATGGTTTGCCGATCCGGCGTAGACGAGCAGGCAGTAGCCGGGGAGATGCTGAGTGCTGCCCAGCACTGCCCATCCAGTGCGCATTCGGTGGAGAACCTGGGGTTCCTCGCCGCTTTCCAACGTGGTAAGCCATTCGCTGCTCATATCCACGCCCTCCGTGCCCGGCGCTGTGTCTGCGCGGTCTATGCCAACGGGCGCCATACGTTAGCATAAGCACATGATCGATCGGGTCGCTACGTTGTGTGATCTGGCTGAAGGTCACTGAACCTTTCCCGGTAACCGTCGGTGGCGTTGAGTGACATCAACGCCGTGTTGGTGTTGTGTGCGTCAGGTGGTCCTGCGGTACTCGGTGTGGAGGATGACGAGAGCGGCCTTCGCGACGAGCCCGATCTTCCAGGGGTCGATGGTGATGTTGTGAAGCAGCCGGAAAGTGACCTTGAGCAGGGCGTTCGCGCGTTCACCGACGGCGCGCAGCGCGTTGTGGATCCGGTTGTGCGCCTTCTGTTCGTCGGTGAGGGTGCCGCCTTTGGGTTTCTTGTACGCGATCGCGAGCGGACCGGCCGGGCTTCCTAACCCTTCGTAACCGAGGTCGAACAGGACCTCGTGCAGATCGGCGGCCCACTCCTCGAGGATCGGCAGCGCGCCGGAGGCGCGCAGGGCGGTGGAGTCGTGCTCGCGGCCGGGCCGGACATCGGAAACCCACAGCGGCCAGCCGTCGTCGGGGGCGGACAGGACCTGGATGTTGCCGCCGCGGTTGGCGATCTTGCCGGACCGCCACAGGTCCACGCCCTCGGTCGGGCCGGGCACCCGCAGCCGGTCGGTTTCGATGACAGTGCCATCGACGATCACATGGTCGTAGCCGGCGATCCGGGCCCGCATCAGCGCTTCGCGCAGGTCGGGGGCCTGCCAGGCGAGCACGGCGACGCCCTCGTGCGGGTAGCGGTAACCCACGGACCGGGACACGCCGTGATCTTTGAAGAGCTGTTTGGCCTTGAGTCCGTCGCAGAACCAGCGCAGGACCATCACGGCCTGCTCCAGCGTAGACAGGGTGCGGGTGCCGGTGCGGGTGCCGCGTCGTTGACGTTCCGCGATCAGCAGACTCGCCAGGCGGAAGACGGTGTGATCGCCGAGAGGCAGCTCGGCGGTGTATGTGAAACTCATCGAGGCGCGGGGTTCCTTCGAGGTTGCTCTTTGGTCGGAACAACCTTCCTAACGGAGCCCCGCGCCTTCGCTGTCACAGCCCCAGGAACGCTCACACCCCGTAACGGTCACCGAACGTCACGGATCGTTGCTGGGAATGGCTCAGTGGCAGACGGTGGGCCTGGCCCGCACCCTGATGCGGCAACATCCCCTGCTGCTGATCCTCGACGAACCCGCCGCGGCCCTCGACGCCTCCGCCGAGCACGACCTGTTCGAGCGCTACGCATCCTCGGCCGGGCAGGCCGGACAGGAGGACGGCGGCATCACCGTGCTCATCTCCCACCGCTTCTCCACCGTGGGAATGGCCGACCTCATCGCCGTCCTCGACCACGGCCAGCTCACCGAATACGGCACCCACCGCGAACTCATGACCGCCGCCGGGCTCTACGCCGAACTATTCACCCTCCAGGCCCGCGCCTACCACTAACCCAATTTCCAGACCTATCTAGATAGATCAGACGAGCATGAGACCCGCTCCCTCAGCCCGCCAGCATCCTGCTGCTGGTCCAGCGCTCGCCAACAACGTCAGCGGCCGGACATCTGACGCTCGCCATCTATCCTCGATTCCTACAGCGCCGCCGGCGCATGATCTCTCTTATGGTCGTCCTGCTCTTGGTCCGTCACGCCATGTCCGTCACTCCGACCCTCGATGGCCCTGACGAGCACCATCGGCCGCTCACCAAGGCAGGCCGCGAGCAGGCGGCCGCCCTTGCGGCAGCCCTCGCTGGCTTCGGCGTCTCGCAGGTCGTGTCCAGCCCGTACCTTCGCGCTGTCCAGACCATCGAACCGACCGCCCAGGCCCTGGGACTGCCCGTATGTCACCGTGACGATCTCCGCGAGTGGCGGTCAGGTCTGGCCCCGGCCCCAGACTGGCAGGCCCACTACGAGCAGAGCTGGAATCAGCCCGATCTCGCCATCGGCACCGGCGAGACACTCGCCGATCTCACCAACCGCGCAGGGAACGCCGTTTGTGATCTTGTGGCGTCAGCATCGCCCACGACGACGATCCTGGCCGCGACGCACGGCACGTGGATTGCCCGCGCGCTCCTCTGCGCCTTCTGGCTGTCGATGCCTATGCCTGCGACATACAAGCTCAGCTTCGACGGGCCTCACCTGCGCAGCGCCCTGGGCCCGGGCCTCGAGAGCCCCGACCGGGTGCATCCGAACGACCAGTCCCGCTAAGCCGCCTGCCTGCGGCCCGCTAACGGGACTTTTCGTTCCGATGTTCCTCAAGGGCCGACACCATTCGCAAACCTCGGAGAACGAGGTCGCGACTGCTCACCGCTCATCCGAACAGTGAGCAGCAGGAACCACCGGAAAGCTCTCCAGGAATGATCAGAGCTGTTCCAGTCGATCGGCTGCCCGGCCCAGCGTTCTCGGCACCCGCCGCCCCAGCCGTAGGTGGAAAGTGTCGTCCGCACAGCGGAAACCACCTACAGCGGAAGGAAGCGTAGGTGGAAAAAGCTGTCGGGACGACCGAAAGCACCTACGCCTCCTTGTAACGGCAGTTACGAACAGGCCACAAGGGGAGAGCCGGACGCTCGGCCTGCTCTGCCAGGAGCCTGGCCTGAAGCTCGGCGATGTCGTCAGGATAGACGTCGAGGGCTTCGGCCAGACGGCGAAACGTCAGGTAGTCGATGCCTCTGGCGCGGGCCGCAGCGATGTGGGCGTCGGCATCGCGGCGCAGGTCCTCGGCGAAACGCCGACGGTGTCGAAAGCGAGGGCTGGACAGCCGCTGGGCCTTCTCGCGTTCGTAATCGATTTCCGAGATGCCGCAGACACGACGGATGACATCCTCGGCCTGGGCGAGCGTGCCGGTATCGGTGAGGGACGCGACATGCCGGGTGCTGGGGACGAGGGTAGCCAGATCGACACCGTAGATGTCGACGCTGTGGTCGGTGAGTTCGACCGGAGTGCCGTTGTCGCGAATCTCGACGGTGCCACGGGCTCCGAGTGCGGCTGCGATGAGCAGGGCGGTTGCTTCGGTGGGGTGCCAGGCAAGGACGTCGAGTGCTGGCTGTACCTCGTCACTGTGCAGCCGGTGAAGGATCCGTCCGCCGAGTGCCTCGACGCGGGAGAGAACCTCGGACTCGGACAGCTCGCCGTCGAGTCCGGGACCGGCGGTGAGGATCTCGACCGGGACGGGCAGACCCGTGCATGCGGCGAGGGCCAGTCCGTCGGCAAGTGGGCTTCGGAGTCCGGGCTCGTCGCCACGGGCCACGACGTCACCACCGACGTCGACAACCCATACCCGGTCTGCGCCGGTGATCTCGACCAGTTCGGTGACTTGGCGGCGGATACCGCCCGCCCCGCCGCTCGGATCGATGAGATGAAGGCGGGCATCTGTCTGGCCGGCCAGACGCGGGAGAGTGGATCGACCTGGCGGCACCGTGTCCGTTTTTGGCATGATCTGCCAGTTGAACCGTCCAACGGAAACGAGAGCTGTGAAGCCGTCGGGGCCGCGTGGCCCAGGTAACGGATCGATGCGCAGGCGTTCCCACGCGTAGGTGAGGACGAGTGGCAAGGCTGCGGACGTCCGAAGGATGCGGTGGATGATCGTTGCGGCCAAGGCGTCACCTCCGCCACCGGCCGCTACCAGGAGAACGCCCACGACCAACAGCCTACGAATCACGCCCTTTTTGGTTCATGGGAAAATTGGCGTATGGTCCGACTGGACTTGACCACTAGCCAAAGGTCGCCAGTGATGCCGGAGATCCAACAGGCCCTCCCGAAGTACCTCCAGATCGCCAACCACATCCGGGACAAGATCCTGGCCGGTGACCTGCGTCCCGGGGACGAGGTTCCGTCGGAACGTGCCCTTGCCGCGGACTGGAAGGTCAGCCGGCCGACGACGACGAAGGCGTTGGAAGCGCTGCGTACCCAGGGACTGGTGGGCTCACGGCAGGGGGCGGGCACGTTCGTGCTGGACCAGATACGCCTACACCGGCGTGCCCGGGACCGCTACCGGCACTCGCGCGAGACCGGGAAGGTCTATGCAACCGACGAGTGGGCGGAAATCGCCGCTGCGGAGATCACGGATCTAACGGAGTATGCGGCGGAGGCTTTGGAGTTGCCGTATCCGGGGCAGGGCATCCGCCGTCGCCGGATCACGAACTCCGAGGGCGGTCCTCGTTCGGAGGTGTCGACATCCTGGTATTCCCCGGCGCTGGCGGAGGTCGCGCCGCTGCTCCTCCAGCGGGAGCGAATCCGACAAGGCACCCTCGCCTACGTCGAGGAGAAGACCGGCCGGCGAGGCAAATATGCACGGGACACCATCGCCGCGCGGCTCGCTACCGACACCGAGCGTATGGAACTGGAGCTTGGCAACGGGCCGTCAGCTGTGCTTATGGTCCACCACACGGTGTACGACGCCCAGCAGCGCCCGATCGAGTTCGCCGAGGCCGTATACCCACCGGACAAGTGGACCTTCGAACAGGGCTACTCAATGATCGACTAGCTCAGCACCGTTCCCGCTCCATATGTAGGCGAGCAGTCCGTGTGCCCTGCACCTAACCGTCCCACCGAGAGAGGAGATCGCAGGTGGCTGTATCCGATCACGAGATGGTGTTAGAGCTGGGAATGAGTAAACAGGAACTGATCCGTACGGTCGAAGCCGGTGTGCCTCCGCGTGCACGGCTGGCAAGCGTTGACGGTGACGTCGACCTCACGCTAATTTGGCGAGTCCGCGACGGAGCCGCCTGGCCGGACGCCGACGCGGCAGCGGCGGCAGAGGAACGCGCATGGCGTGTCTGGATAGAGGCGGACGCCCGGGCGCAGGAGCTGGCCCGAGCCGAACGCGCCGCGTTCGAACAGGTGGCGGCGGCACGGGATGCCTGGCGTGAGGCTGTCCGGGTACTGGCTCAGGTCGCCCCGGCCCAGGCAGTTGACCCGTACGGTCTTCCCGTCGCACCGGACGATGGCGATACTCCACCCGACGGCAAGCGTGAGGAGGGACAGCGTGTTTGACGATCAACGCACCAGTCCGGCCCTCTACGCCTTGGTCCATCTCCCGGACGCCGACCCGATCCCGTCAGTCGCGGAAGTCGTGCTGATGTTCTCGTCACCTGCCGAAGCCGATGCGCACGCTACGTACCATGGCTACTCCAGCTACCGGGTCGCCTCGGTGACCTTCGCTATCCCGGCCCAGTCACCCAGACGATAGCCAGCATAAAGAGATCTTCGTAAGCGATTTTTGCAAGCCAACTGGCATATGCCACTCTTCTGGCCAGTTAATTAGTCCACTGGCCAGAAGAGTGGCCTGGCGGGAAAGAGTCGAGCCGGTACGGGACAGGGAATGATCGTCATAGGACCGCATCGGATGCCAGTCCGCTTTGAAGACATGTTTCCGCACAGCGCGTTCATGCTCTCTCGACCAGCCCTGCGGGTGAGGAGACCCTGCCGATGATGGCGCGGGTCTCGTCCGGACTGGCCGCGATCCTCGCTGGCAGCTCATAGCAGGACAGGGCCGCGCCGGAGAAGCGCGATCAGATCGTTCCGAGGGCGCCTGTGTCTCAAGCTTGTGCCTGCTCCCGACCTTCTGGCCCCTCTATGCCACCACTCAGCGTCGTTTGGCAGCTGGTGACGCAGGCCCGAGTCCTGCAACAGGACGCCGAGTCAGGACGAGAGCTACGCGGCTCCACCAGCGGTCCCTTTGCCGTCCAGCATCAATCAGTATCGTTTCGTATTTTTGTTTCGAATCAAAACGTAACATTCGAAATGAAACTTCTATGGCTCTGACGCCCGA
>NZ_CAAAFR010000089.1:0-77054 GCF_900634745.1 Protofrankia symbiont of Coriaria ruscifolia | reverse complement strand
ATTTAATCGTGGAAACTTCCGGCGCAGGACACTAGGGGTTCGCGGTCAGTGTGCCTGAGAGGTTGCCGTGCATTTCGGCGCTGGGCCGGTTAAGGCCGATGATTTCCACCTTCTTGCCTCGGGCGGTGTACTTCGTCGTGACGGCGTCCAGAGCCGCGACGGACGAGGCGTCCCAGATGTGGGCATCAGTGAGGTCGATGACCACATGGTCAGGGTCGTTGGGATAGTCGAACTGCCGGACGAGGTCGTTGCTGGAGGCGAAGAACAACTCGCCGGTGACAGCGTAGACGATCTTGCCGCCGTCGGGATCGGTGACCGGTGAGACCTCGACGAGATGGGCGACGCGACGGGCAAAGATGACCATGGCGATGAGGGTGCCGACGACGACACCGATGGCGAGATCGTGGGTGGCGACCACCACGGCCACGGTGGCCGCCATCACGGCGGTCTCACCCAGGGGCATGCGCCTGAGGGTGGCGGGCCGGATACTGTGCCAGTCGAACGTGGCGACTGAGACCAGGATCATCACCGCCACCAGAGCGGCCATCGGGATGTCGGAGACGACGGGGCCGAACACGACACACAGCACCATCAGGAACGCCCCGGCGAGGAACGTCGACAGCCGGGTACGGGCCCCGCTCCTGACGTTGACCATGGTCTGACCGATCATCGCACAGCCCCCCATGCCACCGAAGAAGCCTGTGACGATGTTGGCGATGCCCTGGCCGACCGACTCGCGGGTCTTGTTGGAATGCGTGTCGGTGAGCTCGTCGACGAACTTGGCGGTCATCAACGACTCCATCAGCCCCACAAGGGCGAAGCCGACCGCGTAGGGGGCGATCAGGGACACGGTGTCCCAGGTGAAGGGCACATCGGGCAGACCCGGGGTGGGCAGGGAGGAAGGCAGCGCGCCCTTGTCGCCGACCGTGGGCACGGTGACGCCGGTGCCGATGGTGAACACGGTCAACACCACGATCGACACCAGTGGCGCTGGTATGGCCGTGGTGAGGCGCGGGAGGCTCACCAGGAGCACCAGCGCGCCAGCTAGCAGCGGATAGACCGGCCAGGGGACGCCTCGTAGCTCGGTCGTCTGAGCGAAAAAAATCAAAATGGCTAGGGCGTTGACAAAACCGACCATTACCGATCGGGGGACGAAGCGTATCAACCTGGCCACCCCGAGCACTCCCAGGACGACCTGACAGATCCCGCCGAGGATCACGGTGGCGATCAGATAGCCCAGGCCGTGCTCACGGGAGATCGGGGCGACGACCAAGGCGACGGCGCCGGTGGCAGCAGAGATCATTGCGGGACGACCGCCGGCGACGGAGATCACTACGGCCATGGTGAAGCAGGTGGACAGAGCGATACCGGGGTCGACCCCTGCTATCACGGAGAAGGAGATGGCCTCGGGGATCAGCGCAAGAGCCACCACCAGGCCGGCCAGAATCTCGGTGCGGGCCGTCCTCGGTGACAGCCAGGCCGGGCGGGAGCCGCGCACCAGGGCAAATGAGGGCAACAGGGAAAACGGGCGCAGCGGGGGCAACGGGGGCATGGTCGGGGTCTGCAAGAAAGGGGAACCTGTCGTGCTCGGGGCACGCCCCGGTGAGGGCGCACGCGGGAGCGCAGGGGCCACGGCGGCCACCTGCGGATCACTCGTTCCAGCAGCAATCAGCGGTAAGCGGGGTTTCGGCAAGGAACACCCGGTGGCATCCCGGGCATCGGGCACCGTGCTCCAGGAGTGGTACGTCACAGCAAGGAGAGCACCGAACCCGTATAACGATCATACGTCACGAAAGGCAACCACCGCCGGAACCCCCGGGGTATGCAGCGGCCGGCCAGGACGGTGTCGGGAACGGCGGCGACCATCGCGCGCGAGGTACCACCCTGGGTAAACGGGGATTTGGGTGTCGGATCAGTTGTACAGTTCCGAGCATGGCATCCCGCCGTTTTCTGCTGCACAGCGACCGAGTGACCGACCTCGCTCTTGTGACCAGCGCGGCGTGTACCGGCAGGTGTGGCCTGCACATGGTGCGCTGACAACCACCGGCCGGCACCACAACATCGGTTCCGGCGGTATCACCTCACCGGCCACGCCTTGTGCCGCCCGCCTACCTATATCTCTACCTGTCTGACCGCCCGCCTGATCCCGCCACGCGTTTGACGGCGCATCGGGTGAGCTCGTCCGTTGCGCCGGCCGCTTTTCCACCGGGAGCGTCAGATCCACCGGGAGTGTCGGAAGGGTGTAATCGCATCACCTTGGGCCCGACGACCTCCTACGACCCGCGGCGGCGCGAAAAGACATGGTCCCTGCCTGCGGCCCGTACCGACATGGAGCCAGCCATGCCACTCATTCATCCACGACTTGCGGGCACCACCTTGGTACCCGATTTTCTTCTTCAGGACGAAAACGAAACAGTGGCACCGCATATTCTGGACGAGTTGACCCGATCCCTGAGCGCCGCGGCCGAGATATGGACGGCGATCGTGCGCCATGACCCGGTCAACCGCTGGTACACCCGTCTCGTGCTGTCCGGATCGGTCGAGGTGTGGCTGATCAGCTGGTGCCCGGGTCAGTACACCCGCACGCATGATCATGGTGGCGCGCTCGGCGCACTGACCGTCGCCCAGGGCCGTGTCAGGGAGATCATTTGCAACCAGGACTGGCGACCACGCGGGTCTAGGCATCATGAGCAGGGAACATCGGCCACGTTCGGCCGGAGCCACATCCACAAGGTAGGGAATCCGGGGATCGAGCCGGCCACGACCATCCATGCATACTCTCCTCCGGAAGTGCCGATGCGATACGCACCGGACGCCGTCGATCAGACAGTCGACGACTTCATGATCGACAATCTGATCGGAGGCGACCCGGTCGGGACCGTCACCGCCGGCGGCAACATGATCGACGGCGGCACGGTCGGAGGTGTCGGAGGCGGAGCAGGAGCTGTCGCTGTGAACGGAGGACGGCCATGAGCAGCCGTATCGATGCGGTGCTCGCCCGTGCCCGCGCCCGCCTCGACCGTCTCGACCCGCACGCGGCGGCCGCGGCAGCGGCAGTCGGGGCGCTCCTGGTCGACATCCGTCCCGCGGCCCAGCGCAGCACCGAGGGCGAGATCCCCGGCGCACTGATCATCGAACGCAACGTCCTGGAATGGCGGATGGATCCCACCTGCGACGCGCGCCTCCCCCAGGTCACCGGCGACGACATCAAGGTCGTCATCGTGTGCTCGGAGGGGTACACCTCCAGCCTCGCGGCCGCCTCCCTTCAGGATCTCGGCCTGCGCCACGCCACTGACGTTGTCGGCGGCTTCCGCGCGTGGGAGCGGTGCGGCCTTCCGACGATCGCTTTCAGTGACAAAGATCGTCACCTTCAGTAACTAACATTACTGAAAGTTCTTGGACAATCTCTTAGCGTAAGGGTGCTCACTATCACGGTGAGTAACGGGGGTGACCGCCGAAGCCCGTCCGCATCCCCGTGTCGGCCACACGCGCGGACGGGGCCCGGGTCTCACCTGCCCGGAACGGCGGCAGAGGGGCGATGGCATGTCCATCTCGAGCCGTACGGTCTCACCCACGATCACTGCAGTTTCCTGTGCTGTCGCCGTTGCGGTGGCCCTGACGCCTCAGCCGGCCAGGGCAAACGAAGCCGCGGCGACCCCCGCAAGTTCCACACCTGTCGTGACCAGCGCGATCCTGGACACCTCGACGGCGCAGGCGTCCGCAACGATCCAACCGGTCGGGCAGGAGTTCTCCGGCGAGCTGCTGAGCCTGGGCAGCCAGGGCGACGCGGTGGCGCAGGTCCAGAACCAGCTGGGGATCTCCGCCGACGGGGATTTCGGCCCGCAGACCGAGAGCGGTGTCCGCAGCTTCCAGGCCGGTGCCGGTCTGGTCGTCGATGCCGTGGTCGGCCCGCTGACCTGGGATGCGCTCTTCGGCACGTCAGCGTCGCAGGCACCGGCTCCCGGCGAGGCGTCCGCCTCGGTCGCAGCGGCGGCGATTTCGATCGCCGAGCAGCAGATCGGCAAACCCTACCTTTACGGCGGCTCGGGACCGGATGCCTTCGACTGCTCCGGTCTGATCCAGTACGCGTACGCTCAGATCGGCGTTTCGATCCCCCGTACGACCTACAACCAGTTCGCCGCGTTGCGGCCGGTCAGCCGCGCCGACGCCCATCCGGGAGATGTGATCTTCTTTCTCGACGCCGAGGGGCAGGCATACCACGACGGCCTGTACGCCGGGAACGGACAGATGATCGTTTCGCGCCATCCCGGCACCTACGTCCAGTACCAGGAGATCTGGACGGACGACTATCGCATCGGAAGAGTCTGAGACCGAAGGACCTGGGCCTCCGGCAGCGTAAGAAAACATGATCGCGCTGCCTTTGGCCCTCCGGCCGCAGACTCTACACCTCCGGCGATCATCGCTGTGATTCTACTCACCCTTGCGATCGCCGGGGACACCGTACCCGACCCCCCGTTGACACGGAGAGACCCGGGATGCCCGGTTTGGTACATACCGGGCATCTACTACGGGTGGTAGTACGTGCACTCAACGCTTCGGTCTCCTAGCGACAAGCCGGCCGGCGAGGGCGGGACCGGATTTGTTACACAAGCCGCGGACGCGAGCGTTCCGAAACCCTTGCTATCCCGTCGAGAGCCGTCTACGTTCCTCGGTTAACGAGACGAGACGGGTTCGTTTCCGACGAAGAAGGTGTCCGCGGCGTGCGTAATTCATGCCGGACAACCCTGCCTCCGTCCCTCCCCAACAGGTGTGGTCCCACGCAAGCCAGAGGAGCCGATGTGCTTTGGAACACATCCACTCGACGCTCCTCATTGTTATGTCCGCCACATGTGACGTCCTCCAGGAGACAGCATGCTGAGTCACCTGCGGTCGCTGCCCACAGGTAGTGCGACCGTTTTCGATCATCGATCCGGATTGTGCGCCGATACCGGCAGAATCGGCAGAACCTCATGAGCGCCGGAGTACCGGTCCTGCCCGGACGCGACCTCCCGCCGCAGCCCTACGGCGCTGGATGGCCCGCATACTGGCGTCAGGAAGCCGCCTGCCGGGACGGGGATCCCGATGCGTTCTTTCCTCCGGACGGACGTAACACCAAGGCGCGGGCGGCGGCGGAAAGCCGGGCGCGGAAAGTATGCGCGGGTTGCCCCGTGCGGCGGGCTTGTCTTGCCACCGCCTTATTTCGCCAGGAGGAACACGGCGTGTGGGGTGGTCTTACTTCGGACGAGCGGAATTCCATGGTTCACCGCCGCCGGCTCAGCCCGGACGACGCTCTAGCCTTTGCTGATCGCCTCCTGCTTTCCACGTACGCAACCGGTTGATCCTGTCGGCTCTGCCCTCGGAGACCTGCAATCACCTCGGGTGAGGCACCGCTCCTGATGTGAGCGGACGCCTCGCCCGGCGCCGTGGCCGGCACACCGATGGCCGGCACAGCACCCCGGATGGGACTTCCCACGCGGGTGAGTGAGGCTTCCCATGCCGGTGAGGCGCCACCGGATGAGGCAGGCAGCCCGCGGCGGGCGTAGAAAAGAACCATTGACGCCCCGGTCCGAGATGGGCAGGCTGCGTGTCGTCGCCGTCCGAGGAGGAGTTGCGTGTCGCCTCGTCCCGCGCCCGATCGCGGCGTCCGGGTGTCTGCTGCTCTCCCCCAGGTCGCCCGGTGAGGCCACCACGTCGCCTGTTGCTGCTGCGTCACGGCAAGTCCGACTGGGCCAACGGTGCCACACCGGACGCCGACCGCCCGCTGTCACCGCGCGGCCGGGCCTCCTGTCGCCTCATCGCCGAACACCTGACAGCCGATCGACTCGCCCCCGATCTGGTTCTGTGCTCCTCCGCTCGTAGGACCCGCGAAACCGTCGAGCAGATTGCCGGGGCGCTCCCGGTGTCCGTCCCTGTGCTGACCGAGGATCGGCTTTATCTCGCCGACGTGTCGGACCTGCTCGACCGCCTCCGGGAACTGGATGACGGCGTCCCCACCGTCCTGCTGGTCGGTCACAACCCGGGTATCCACGCCCTTGCCACCGGTCTGCTCCCGCTCGGTGAGCGCTCACGCCTGCCCACGTTCCCCACCGCGGCACTGGCCGTGGAAGATCTGGCTGTGGGCCGCTGGGCGGAACTGGGGCCAAGCACGACCCGGCTGGTCTCGTTCGTCACCCCACGCTCACTGGCCGGCTCCAGCAGTCACTGACGCGACCGGTAAGAGACGGTCGTCACAGCGACGGAAGAAGGCGCGTCCTGCTGCTGCGCGCTGCAGGATCACCATGGGCCGTGGCGACGCCTGCCCGGTCCACCCGGGCAGGAATGATCATGTTTCCCGCGATCGGGGCTCAGTATGCCTGTTCCATGATTCGGGAGGTCACAGCGGTGATCATGCCAACGATCAGGGCCACGCCGGTTCCGATCCACAGGGGCACCGAATCCAGGATGAGGGCGAAGACACCGATCGTGAACCCCGCAATGATCAGAAAAACCGCGGTCCACGAACCCTTGTTCGCCTTGTGGTGACCGCCGGAACTCGCCACGTCCGCTCCCCATCCAATCAATAACCAGCCAACCAGAGGGCCGGAGGCAGCGCGATCATGATCCTTTCGCGCCGCCGGAGGGCCCATATCCCCGAGCACTGAGCGGTAACTGCCACCGCCGTTTGAGACTACCCGTGAACCACGGCAGAATCCCGTCGGCGGCGTGACGGTCAGAGGTAGCCGGCGAGCTGGGAGAGGTCGTCCAACTGGTCGCTGAGCCAGCGCCCCACGTCGTGCGTGCGTACCTGTTCGGCCGCCGCGGACAGCCGCCGTTGCCGCTCTTCCAGCGGCATGGTCAGAGCCTCGTACAGGGCGTCCGCCATCTGCTGAACGTCGAAGGGATGCAGCGCGACCGCGTACTCCCCGAGCTCCTCGTAGGCTCCGGCGGTCTCCGACAAAGCCAGCACACCGCCACGGCGGTTGACCACCGCAACCTCCTTGGTCACGAGATTCATGCCGTCCGCCAGGGCGTTAACCATGATCACATCGCAGATCGAGTAAGCGGCTACGGCAAGCGCGAAGTCCTCGACCATCCGCAGGTCGATGGGCTGCTGGCCGTCCTTGGTATGCCGGGCGTTGATCTCCGCAACCACCGCACCGATCAGCGCGATGTAGTCGGCGTACTCGGGCACGTCGGTGCGGCTCGGCTGGAGCAGGGCAAGAAAGCTTACCTTCCCGACGAGTTCCGGATGCTGGTCGAGCAGCGTGCCGAAGGCCAGGAATCCGCGCACGACGTTCTTGCTCGGATCGGTGCGGTCCACCCGCAGGATGAGCCGCCGGTCCCCGTCGAGGAAGCCGTAACGCAGCATGGCAACGTGTCCGGCGACCTCCTCGGTACCAAGCGTCGCCTCCAGGGCGCCCGTGTCCACGGAGATCGGGTAGTAGCGAGCCCGGACAATCCGGTCACCGACATGCACCAGCAGGTTGTCCAGGTCGACCTCCAGGCCGAGCAGCTCCTGGGCGCACAGGACGAAGTGACGCGCGTAGCGCCGGGTGTGGAATCCGACGACGTCGCTGCCCAGCAGACCCTGAAGCAGCCGTTCGCGGATGCCGGCCGGCAGCACCCGCCACTCGTCCGGGCTCGGCCATGGGATGTGTATGAAGTGGGTGAGCACGACGTCCGGGCACAGCTCGCGGACCCGCTCGGCCACCAGGTAGAAGTGATAGTCCTGCAACAGGACCAGTACCTTGCCGCCGCGGGCGCGGACCTCGTCCACGACCGCGTCCGCATACACGCGGTTGACCGCCGCGTAGCCGTTGTCGAACGCATCGTGCTCGGCCTGGGTGATGACGGGCGACAGCGCCCGGCCGTAGAGCCCGTGCTGGACGAACCACAGGATCGGGTTCGACCAGACGCTGTAGAAGTCCGCGTAGGCAGCCGGGTCGGTGGTGACCAGCCGGACCCGGATCGAGGGACCGTCGGGTTCGTCCTCGACGACATGGGGGTATGGAGAGGTCTGGACGAGGATCGAACCGCCCTGCGCTTCGCTGGCGACCACGGCGTCCTCCTCGGTCGACGCCCCGCACACCCAGACGGCGTCGTCAAGGTGTTCGGCAAGGCCGGACAGGGCTGACACCAGCCCCCCCGCCCCACGGGTAACGGTGCGTCCGGAAGCATCACGGTCGAAGCTCGCCGGGCCGCGGTTGGACAGCAGTACCAGCGGCAGGTTGAGCATGGCGGTAGCCGGCACGGTGGTGGGGCCTCCTTAGTGATCCACGGAGGGGCCTCGGTGGCGCGGAAAAACCATGATCGCGCCATCCCTGGCCCTCTAGTCGCACATGGCAGTGGCACCGGATCGCCGTCGGGCCCGTGAACTTCCACGCGCTAACGTTCCTGCGGACCTCCGACTGCGCGACGAAAACATGATCGCTTCACCTTCGGTCTTTCTGGATGATTCGGACTTTAGTAAGGCCCGCTAAGGGATGCGTCGGGTTGCAGGGAACATGCGGACTTGTTACCCGAACCTTCACCTGTGACACGTCGACAACCGACGGCGGGCAACCGCTCACGGAAAATATATACCTCTTGCCGGCATTCACCCATGCACAGGCCGGGTATGTCCGGTTGGTCCCCAACTGATCCTCAACGGCCCTGCGGCGGACGACGAGGCCCATCCACAGGCGAGGGAATCCACGGACATGGACACGGACACCGGAATCCACGGCCGGCCGGCCGTGCGGAGGCGGTCGGCCGTGGACGATCTACAGGCCGTCGCTGTAGTCGCGAACTTCCTGAACCGCCGACCCGAGTGCCGCCAACGAGTCCTGGATGCGCTCCCGGGTCTCCACCAGGGCGCTGGTCAACTGCTCCACAGCGCGGTGCGCGCTGCCGTCGGTCGCCGCCAGAACGATGGCCTGCGCTTCTTCGATCATGGTCAGCGCGCCGTCCAGCTGACCGGTGACCTCGTCGGTACGCCTGAACGCCTCACCAAGCTGGGACTTGACGTCGGCGATGGTGCTCGTCACGGAGGTCCTGCCCTTCTTCCGTCAAATCCACTCTTGTATCCCACGTGGGGGGTCATGCCCTGGACACCCGGTGGCCGGTTCACTTCCGCTGCGGACGTCGCGGTGCACCGACCCCGAGCCCGAACCGGACCGCCAGCACCAGCGCGGCGAGCGAAGCAATCACGTCGGTCGGGTCCAGGGAGGCGACCCGCACGGTCGCCAACACCGCGGCGCCTGCCGTACCGGCCCCGAGCAGCGCCGCACGGGCAACCTCCGCCCGCCCCGCGTCGGTCAGAGCCGTCACGCAGACGGCGGCGACAACGGCGGCGCCGGTAAGGGACGGTAGCGCCTCGACCCCGAGCAACACCCGCAACACGGTCACGCCGCCGGCCGCCAGCAGGCAGCCCAGGCCGATGACGATCGCGGTCGAGGCGCTCGAACCGGCCCGCGTGACCGCTCGCAACTCGGCGGCGTGCCCCATCGCGGTGAGGCACAGTTCGTGGGCGCGTCCCGGCGCCTCGGACGGCTCGAACGGGACTGCCGCACCAGCGCCGGAAGCGACTGCCCCGGCCGGGGCCTGCCTGGTACGCGTCCGCCGCTGCGGCGCGGCGCCGGTCGTCCGCGTCCGGCCCGGCTCACCGCGATGGTGCTGTGCTCGGGCGATCGGCCGTCCACCGCGCTCGGGTCTGGCGACGACGGGTATGTCATGATCGAATACGGCGTGATCGGGTCTGGTGACGGCGGGTACGTTGTGATCGGCCTGGTCCGACGGCGGCGGCCGGAGCTGATCGAGGTTGCTGATCCCGTGATGCGCGAGCGGTTCGGCCACCGTCCGCCAGACCTCTTCGACCTTGGAACGGATCGCCTCCGCCGATTCCCGGTGCGCCCGCGCGAGTGCGGCACGCCGCTCCTGGCCGGCGAGCACCCGGTCCGCCACCTTGCTCCTGGCCTGGTTGAGCTCTGCGAGCAACGTCCGATAACGCACAGCCGCGATCAGCGGGTCGTCGAGATCGGGGTCGTGCAGGGCATCGACCCGACGCTGTGGATCAGTATCCGGTACAGCGAGGGATCCACCCGGCTGGTCGGGCACGTCAACCATGATTCTCGCCTCGTGGGTTGCGGACGCACCGATTCCGGACTCGATCGCCACCCCGGCGACCGGCGGTGTGGGACGGCTGCCGGCGCCGTTGTCGTCGACTCGTCCAGCCGGCCCGGTCACCCCGGCAGCCCTTTCCAGTGATCCACAGGACGGATACCCGCGGTGTCCCCCCGGACCCCGGGCGCGGAAAAAACATGATCGCTCCGCCGTTGGCCCCCCAGCGATCCGGAAGCCCCGGGCTGCCCACGCAGCGGCGAGAACGGGACGATCGTGCGTGCCTCCGCATGCCCGTGCCGGTCGAACAGGACCGCCCGGTTCGGGCTCGTCCCGGCGGTGACCGACCGGTTGCCCGCGAGGCTGAACAGATCACCCGCGGGCACGCCGACCGCGACCCACGCCCCCACGTCGTCGCGGTGCATCGGGCCGAGATCGTCGAGCAACCGGCCCGGACCGCGCCACCAGCCCAGCAGGTGCACCCGCTGGCCAGGGCCCCGGCGGGTCACGAAACGCAGATCGTCCAGACCCGAGCGGCGGGCAGGCTGCTCCTTGGCCTCCAGGACGGCCCGTCCCGCGTCGGCGGCGAACAGGACGAGCAGCCGCATGGGCCCGCCGGCTGCCCGGTCACCGGGCAGCCGATCGCCGGACACCGGCTCGCCGGTCGCGACGGCCAGGGAGGACTCCTCCCGCATCCGTACCTCGTCACTGGTCTCCCGCAGCACCCGGCGCAGCGCTGCCGGCGGATGGACCTGGGCAGGCTGCCCGAAGGCACGGACCCGTTCGGCGAGCACATCGGCCGCCTGGGTGGTCTCAGCGGTGACCGCGACGATGTCGACCTGCACGCCGCCCGGCGCGGCCTGGCCGGCGATGCTCACCACGGCCGCCTGCAGCGCTCCGACCGCCTCCCGACGCAGTGGTCCGAGCACCGCGAGGTTACGTCCTGGCAGTGGGGACAGCCGCACGCCCACAGCAGCCGGATGCAGGTCGAGGGGAACCCCCACCAGCGCCAGCGGCTCGGCCACCGCGCCGGTGTCCTCGCCGACCGCGGTGCCGTCGTCGGCCGCGCCGGCCTCGATGGCTCCCACGTCGGCGGTGCCGGCCTCGATGCCGCCCCCGCCATCGCGCTCGGCATGCTCGACCGGGATGGGCGTGCCCGCAAGCGACCGGTAGAGCCGATTGTCGTCCAGGACCGCCGGTGCGTGGCCGACGAAGACCCGGGGTGCTCCCATGCCCGGCACGCCGGCTGCGCTCGCCCGCGCAAGGCTCGCGCGCAGCGTCGCGAGCACAGCCGAGTCGGGATAGGCCACCCGTACGAGTTCGTTGCCGGCCGGATGGCCGTTACGCCGGTTGACGATGGCCTCCCCCACGCCCGCAAGCGCTCCCGCCGCCTCGTTGGTGGTCGACAGCAACACCCGGGACTCCGAGATCGAGGTGCGCAGCGCGATCCGCAGGGCGAACTGACCGAAGATCGAACCACGCTTGCCGGCGGTGGCGTCCAGGGCGTCGATCCCCGACAGCGTCTGGCTGGCCAGCAGCAGATGGATGCCGTAGGCGCGCCCCTGGCGGGCAAGCACCTCCAGGTGTGAGACCGCCTCCCGCGACACCGCGTCGAGCGGGGTGAGCATCACCTGGAACTCGTCGATCACCACCATGATCCGCGGCCATCCGGCGTTGCCCCGCGCGACCCGCAGCCCACGCAGGTCCCGGGCTCCGACGGCACGCATGGCCAGGGCACGACGCTGCATCTGGGCGCGGACATGGCGCAGCACGGCGACGCCGAACTCCCGGTCGCTGTCCATCCCGATGGTGTCCGCGTGCGGCAGGACGAACGGGTCGTCACCGCGGGGGGCGAACTGGGCGAACTCCAGGCCCTCCTTGAAGTCGAGCAGGTGGAAGCGCAACTGGTCCGGGGCGTAGCGGGCAGCCAGCCCGTACACCACGTCGAGCAGCAACGTCGACTTGCCCGAACCCGCCTGCCCGCCCACGAGCGCATGGACGGTGTCGTCGTCGAAACGAAGAGTCACCGGGCCGTCCGGTCCGAACGCCACCGGAACACTTAGACCGCCGGCCGCGTCGAAACTCCACAACGTGTCGGGAAGGAGCGCCCGGGCGTCCGGTGGCCGAGCGGCTTCGACGGCCGTCGCGGCGGCGACGGACTCGGCGACCGCGGCCACCAGCTCAGGCGGTGGCGGGTCGTCCAGTTCGCATTCCAGCGGCCCGGACAGCGAACAGCGCCAGGTCGCCGGAATGCCTGCGGAAGCCGGACCGCCTCCGGGAATACCCCGGGCACCAGCGGGAAGATCCATCCCGGTGGAATCCCCGGCGGATCCGGTTGCGCGCAGGGTCTCGGCGTTGGTCAGCGTGTCGTGCCCCGCCCGGGCGACGGCGACCGTACCGCCCTCCTCCAGCAACGCGATCACGTGTACTCCGCACGCCGGACCCTGCGCGGTGATCGCCTCCAGCGCCCGCGCGGCGTCGTCGGCAAGCGACGGCCAGGCCAGCAGCACCAGCAGCCGCCACGGCTCGGCCCGGGGCAGACCGGCAGCCTCCCGTTCCCGCAGGGAGGCGAACCGTCCGCCCAGCCGGTCGACGGTGATGCGACCGACGTCCGCGGACAGCTCCCCCAGGACGCCCTCCAGCCGGGTCCGGGTGGTCAGGGTGGGGCTTACCACACCGGCAGCCCGCAGCGGAGCGAAGCCGGCGAGCCCGGCGCCCAGCTCGTAGGGGTCGTACACGGTGACCCGGACCGATCCTGGCGGCGCTGCCGCGAGAACGCGGGTGAGCAGGCCACGCACAACACCGACACCCTCGGCCCGGCGATCACGATCCACCACGACCCGCAGGTTGCTCCCGTCGAGAAGGCTGACGGCCAGTGGCATCTCGGCGGCGTCCCCGCCGGGCAGCAGCGGCGGGACAAACACCCTGCCCACCCGCCACAGCCCCGGCCGGTAGGGACGCTCGGCCGCTGTCCGCGGACGCGGACGGTCCCGGCCCTGCGGTGACTCGAGGATGCGGGCCTGCGACAGCGCGCGGCCGGCCCGTCCCAGTGACGTCCACAACGGTGACGGCCAGGGTGCTCCGGCAAGGTCCGGCGCCTGCTCACGGGCGATCGCGGCGGCCATGCCGATCGCGGCCGGTAGCTGCTCGTCGGCGGTGCCGGGAACGGCATGCCAAGCGTCCTCGGAAAGGTCACGCCGGCCAGGCGGGCGGACCCGGCCCGCAGGCGCCGACCCTGGCGAGCCGGGCAGCTCGACCTGGTCGGCCAACGCGTCCAGTTGATCGGCAAGGCTCAGCGCCTCGCCCAGGCACATCTGGATGCCGGTGACGAGTGTCCGGACCCGCCGAGTGCCCGACACCGCGACCTCCCCGCGATCAAACTGATGCCACGACGGAGCACCAACCTAACGACAAGATCCGGTCAAGGCGGGGTTTTCCCTGACTCCGATGGTTTCCGCGGATGTGACGCTACCGGACGGGGGCATCCGTGCATCGTCCCCGGACCAAGTATGTTCGGTCCAGCATCTGCCGTGACCATCTGCCGTGACCACCTGCCTGGCTGGTCGACCAATTGACCAAGCAGGTGACGCCAGCCGGCGGGTCAGCTGCCGGTGGACCGCCGGTAGGCGCTGATGCACCACGGCACGAAGACCGCAAGCAACCCGACACACCACGCCAACGACTGGGTCAGTGTGGAGGCGACCGGACCACCGAGGAACAGCGCCCGTGTCGCATCGATCGTCACGGTGATCGGCTGATGCTCGGCGAAGGCCTGCAACCAGCCCGGCATCGAGCTGACCGGAACGAACGCGGAGCTGGCGAAGGTCAGCGGGAAGACCCAGATGAACCCGGCCGACTGCGCCGCCTCCGCGTTGTGCACCGACAGTCCGATCACCGCCGACACCCAGGAGAAGGCATAGGCGAACAGCAGCACGAGCGCGAATCCGACCAACGCCGCGATCACGGTCGTGTCGCCGAAACGGAAGCCGACCGCGATCCCGACCAGCAACATGATCACAACTACGAACGCGTTGCGTACCAGGTCCGACAGGGTCCGACCGGCCAGCAGCGCGCCCCGCGACATCGGTAGCGAGCGGAACCGGTCGATCAGGCCGCGGTGGCGGTCCTCGGCCAGACCCACACCCGTCATCATGCTGCCGAAGATCACCGTCTGGATGAAGATCCCGGGCATCAGGAAGTCCACGTAGTCCACCCCGGGTCCGACGTTGATTGCGCCGCCGAACACGTAGACGAACAGCAATACGAACATCACCGGCTGGATCGTGGAGAACACCAGCAGTTCGGGTACCCGCCGGACCTGGATCAGGTTGCGCCGGCAGATGACCCAGGCGTCCAGCAGCGACCAGACAACCCGGCTGCGGCCCTCGAGTGGCCGTACCGCAACGGCGGCAGCGCTGCCGCTGATAGTGCTCACGTTGTCACCAGCTCCTCGGCGGTGGTCTCGTCCGGGTTCGCGGGCACGGCTTCGTCCCGCGCGTGATGGCCGGTGAGTGCCAGGAAGACGTCGTCGAGGGTGGGCCGATGCAACGCGATGTCCTCGAGAGTCACGCCCACCTCGTCGACACCGCGGATCAGATCCGGCAGCACGCCGGCACCGCGGTTCATCGGTGCGCTCAGACGCCGCTGGTTGACGTCGACCGTCACCTCGCCGGAGGCGAAACGCGCCAGCACACCACGCGCGGCGTCGACATCCCCACCACGAGCGATCACGATGTCGAGGCGGTCCCCACCCACCTGCGATTTCAGGTCGTCGGCGGTGCCCTCGGCGATGACCCGGCCACCGTCGATCACCGAGATGCGCCGGGCCAGCTGATCGGCCTCCTCCAGATACTGCGTCGTCAGCAGGACGGTTGTGCCCTCCCGAACGAGGTCCTCGATGACTTCCCACATCCGGATCCGGCTGCGCGGGTCGAGCCCGGTCGTGGGTTCGTCGAGAAACAGCATGGGCGGCGCGAGAATCAGACTGGCGGCCAGGTCGAGGCGCCGGCGCATACCACCGGAATAGGTGCCGGCCTGACGACGGGCGGCATCGGTGAGGTCGAAGCGTTCCAGCAGGGTTTCGGCGCGGGTCCGTGCCGAAACGACCGACAGCCGGTAGAGCCGGCCGAACATCTCCAGGTTCTCCTGGCCGGTGAGCCGTTCGTCGACGGCGGCGTACTGACCGGTGAGCCCGATTCGTGACCGCAGCTCGTCCGCGTGCCGGCTGACGTCAAGACCCAGGACTTCGGCATGTCCGGAATCGGCGCGCAACAAAGTGGTGAGAATTCTCACGGCAGTTGTCTTGCCCGCGCCGTTCGGACCGAGGACCGCATGCACGGTCCCGGTTGCTACGCTGAGATCAAGACCGACGAGCGCGACGCTCGCACCGAAGCGCTTGTGCAGGCCATGCGCGAGTACCGCGGGTTTGTCAGCCACAGTTCGCGATCGTACGGCAGGCAACCGACAGTCTGGAAACAGCGGGGCGACCAGCCGACTCCCCTACGTACAGTAGTCGGCAACCGGCCGGTCAGCGGCCGACTGACCGGTGACCAGCCAGGGACGGTGGGGACGGTCGGCGGCAGTGCCGCGCCGAGCATCCGGGAAAAACAACGCGGAGATCCGGCCGGCCGGTCTTGCGGCGTACGACCGACGGCACCGGAAACAACAATGGAACCGGCAACCATGTCCACCGCGGATACCGCTCCCACCCGGACACGTCACGGGCGGGAAGCCACCTCGGTCGTGACGCCCGGAGAAATCGCCTGCCAGGACGGTGGAAACGGACGGCAAGAAAACAGCGCCACTGTCCGGAGCAACGAATCCGATATCGGCAGCCATTTTCAGATAAAATGACGGAGCCGGGACGAAGGACGTAACGTTGGAAAGCGAGGGCGGAAGAAGAGCGGGGAAAGGAAGGCCGGTGGCGGAGGATAGCGGAATGGATCACAGCCATGGACGGGACTCCGACCGTCACGCCGGCCATGGGCACGACGTTTCCGTGGACGCTGACCGGCGCTGGTTGACAATCACCCTCGGCCTCATCCTCGCCTACCTCGTCGGGGAGGTTGCCGTCGGCCTGCTCGCGCACTCCCTGGCGCTGCTGTCGGATGCGGCCCACATGCTCACCGACGCGGCGGCTATCATACTGGCGCTGGCGGCTCTGCGGGTCGCGGCACGGCCGGCGGGCGGCGCCTACACGTTCGGCCTGCGCCGGGTAGAGATCCTCTCCGCCCAGGTCAACGGACTCACCCTGCTCCTGCTGGCCGGCTGGCTCACCTTCGAGGCGATCGGGCGGCTGGTCACCCCCGGTGATGTGGCGGGCGGGCCCGTCCTGGGCGTCGCACTCGTCGGAGTGGCTGTCAACCTCGCCGCGACCTGGGCGATGAGCCGGGCCAACCGGGCAAGCCTGAACATCGACGGTGCCTTTCAGCACATCCTCAACGACCTCTACGCGTTCGTTGCCACGATTGTCGCGGGAGTGGTCGTCTTCGTCACCGGCTGGGGGCGCGCGGACACGATAGCCTCGCTCGTCGTCGTCGCCCTCATGCTGAAAGCCGGCGCCGGTCTCCTGCACGCCTCTGGTCGGATCTTCCTCGAGGCCGCTCCCGACGGGCTCGACCCGGACGACATAGGGGCCGCCATGGCCTGCCGACCGGGCGTCAGCGAAGTTCACGACCTGCACATCTGGCAGATCACCTCCGGCGAGCCGGCGCTGTCCGCACACGTCCTGGTGCACCCCGAGGCGGACTGCCACGCCGTTCGGGTCGGGGTGCACGCCTGGCTTCGCGACAACCACCACATCGACCACACCACTCTCCAGGTCGACCACCTGTCCGCCGAGGCGCACCGCACGCCCGCACAGTCCGACCCGCACTGTGCCGCGCCGCACGGCACCACGCACTACGCCGCCACGGACCCTTGTTAACCGCGCGGATCACCATCCGCATCGGCGCCCGGACGGCCGACATCCACCGGAGGCGGCCCAGGCCGAACTGCCTCCGTCAGGCCGAACTGCGTCGGCCACGCCGGTTGGCCAACTCGTCCCTGGGATGGCCGACCGCCGCCTGCCCGGTGTGTCCCGGGCGTTCGGGGCGCTCCGTCGGTAGCTGGGACAACTGCCCGCGCATGTCCTGGACGGCCCGGCCGACCGCGATCGCGAAAACTCCCTGACCACCCTGGACGAGATCGATGACCTGGTCGTCAGAGGTGCACTCGTACACGGTCGACCCGTCACTGACCAGTGTGACCTGCGCAAGGTCCTCGATCCCGCGCACCCGCAGGCAGTCGGCGGCGGCGCGGATGTTCTGCAGGGAGACCCCGGCCTCCAGCAGCTTGCGTACGACACGCAGGACCAGCACGTCCCGGAAGGAGTACAGCCGCTGGCTGCCCGACCCGGTGGCGCCGCGTACGCTCGGCACAACCAGACCCGTACGGGCCCAGTAGTCGAGCTGCCGATACGTGATACCCGCAGCCGCACACGCGGTGGGCCCCCGATAGCCGACATCGTCACCGGGCGGCAAAGGAAGATCGTCCGGGAAGAGCTGACCCTGTCCGATCATCGCCATCCGATCATCGCTGTCGTCGTCGCGTCCGCCAGCCAACCACCCTGGGCTCACCCAACCGCCTCGTCTCACCGGCCGCCCGTCATACCCCTGCCGGCAGCAGGATCGACCGAAGCCTCGACTCGACGGTAAGAGCCCTGGGCGATCCCATCAATGATCACGAGTGGCGTGTCCCGTGACAGACCCACAATGTTCCTAGATCAAGCCTTTGTGAGGATACAACCGCACACGGCCACAGCAGGCGACGAACCGTACGAATCGGCTGGAATCCCGCTAACGGCCTGGGGATCCGGGCCGCTGGCAGCACGAAAAACCATGATCACGCCGCCTTTGGTCTCCGGGCAGCTCGGGATCCGGGGCGCCGGCAGCGCAAAAAGATCATTATCGCGCTGCCGTTGGCCCGTCAGGAACCCGGTGTGTTGAAGTCCTCCGGCGAGATCGTGTCAAGGAACTCCCGGAACTTCTCCAGCTCGCTTTCCTGTTCCTGTTCCTGCTCCTCCGGCACGGTGATCCCGGCCTCGGCGAGCACCGACTCCTCGCCGTACACCGGCGCCCCCATCCGCATCGCCAGCGCGATGGCGTCCGATGGACGGGCCGAAACCTCGACCCCGTTACCGAACACGAGTGTGGCGAAGAACACTCCGTCCTGGAGGTCGTTGATGGTCACCCTGGTGAGCTCGGTCTGCAGGGCACGCAACACGTCACGCATCAGGTCATGAGTCATCGGGCGAGCGGTCGTGATGCCCTCCTGCGCGAACGCGATGGCTGTCGCTTCCACCGCGCCTATCCAGATAGGCAGGTAACGTTCACCACCGACCTCCTTCAACAGGACGATCGGCTGCTTCGACGGAAGCTCGACACGAACGCCGACGATGTCCAGCCGATGCACCGATCTACCTCCTCGCACAGGTGGGCAGGACGGGATGATCCGACCGGAACCTGTAAACCGCCACCGGCTGACAGTATCCCGGTCTCCGGTCTTCGTCAGCGGCCCGGTGCTTCCGACAAGATCGGTCACTGTGCAGGCCTTCCACCCCATTCAACGATAGGTGCCCACGCGCGAGTCGGCCCACGCAGGCAACAGTCGACAGGCAACAGTCCATCCGTTCCCGGCCGGGAGTGTCACGCGCCTGGCCCGGTGTGCAGCCGGGACCGCAGCAAAGCCGCATGCAACCGTATGAGCAGCCCGGCGATCTCGTCCAGGATCTCCTCCGCCCGCCCTCCGCCGAACGGGTCACGCTGCCCCCGCAGGGGCGCCGCCACCTGTTCGATCAGACCAGCCTCCCGATCGGCGGCCACCCGCGACGGACGCAGATGCCGGGGCTGGATGCCGAAGCCGCTCAGCGCGGCGAACGTCCGCGCGACAGCCAGCGCGTCCCCGTCGAAATAGCTGCCTCCGGGACGGGGCGCAAGCAGCCCGTACTGCTCAAGCTCGGCGAGCTCCTCCTCGCTGACGCCGGTCGCCGCGAGCAGTTCCCGCCGCGACATCCGCACCTGCTCGCCGCTGTCGAGCAGGACGTCGAGGGCACCAGGCGATGGTGGCGCCACCGGACGCGGTCCGAGACGCTCCCGTGGGAGCAGCCCGCGGTCGAGGGACTCCAGCTCCTCTTTGATCACTCTGAGCGGCAGGAAACGCTCCCGTTGCGCCCCGAGGACGTAGCGCAACCGCGCGACATCGTCAGAGGAGTACTTGCGATAGTTCGCGCTTGTGCGGGCGGGGACGACGAGCCCCTCCGCCTCCAGATAGCGGATCTTGGACAGAGTCACGTCGGGATAGTCCAGCCGCAGCTGGTCGAGAACCTCGCCGATGGTCAGGGTCTTCGCGGTGGAAGCACCCACCCGGCCCCGTGACGCCGGGGCCGCAGCAGACACCGAACCGGCCGCGGCGCGACCGGCGCTCATCGGTGGAATCCCCGGCTCACTGCGGGCCCCCGCCACCCGTCGAGATCATCGGCCCGGTCAGGAACACCAGCCGGAACTTGCCGATCTGCACTTCGTCACCGCTGGACAACTCGGCGGAGTCAATCCGCTCACGGTTGAGGTAGGTCCCGTTCAGGCTACCGACGTCACGCACCGCAAAGCCCTTGGTGTACGGCGACCGGTGGAACTCGGCATGACGGCGTGAGACGGTTACGTCATCGAGGAAGATGTCGCTCTCCGGATGACGGCCGGCGGTGGTCAGATCGGCGTCCAGCAGGAAGCGGCTGCCCGCGTTGGGCCCACGTTTGACCACGAGCAGGCCGGAGCCGGGCGGCAACGCGTCGACCGCGGCAACCGCGTCCCGCTCGGTCGACTCGTCGACATGGTCGCCCTCGATGCCCGACAGGGCGGCGGCAAGGTTGAGCGTGGAAGTCTGTTCGGCAGGTCGTTCCGGCGCGATGGGCTCACCTGGACGTACCAGTGGAGACCCGCACCGTGCACAGTACAGGGCATCGGTCGGGTTCTGCTGTCCGCACCTCGTGCAGAACACGGTCGCGTCTGCTTCCTGCCGGACCGCCGCGGACGCGGTTGGCCGGCCGCTCGGGCCACCTCGCCTGGGGTGGCGAAAACGTTCACTTCCTCCTCAGGGCCCCTACTCATCCGGCAACGGCCCCAAGACGACCGGAACAGACAACACTGACCGTGACATCCCGGCCTCGTATCGCTTTCCCGGCGCACAACGAGGCTAGTGCATCAGGCGCACAGCCGCGAAAAGGGGAGCGGGAGAGCTATTCCGGCGTGGCGTCCGTAGCGTCAACGTAAACGGTTGGCGGCATTCCATGGATGCTCCGTAGATATTCCGTAGATCTTTACTACGCCTTCACGTGCTGGGCGTACGCAGCGGCGTCCAGCAGTGACACGGTCGCGGAAGTGTCGTCGACGGCCAGTTCGACGAGCCAGCCTTCACCGTAGGGATCGGAGTTGACCAGCTCGGGAGTGCTGTCGAGCACCTCGTTGCGGGCGATCACCTCCCCTGAGACCGGAGCGTAGACATCGGAGACGCTCTTGGTCGACTCCACCTCTCCGAACGGCTGGCCGGCCTGCACCCGTTCCCCCACCGCCGGCAAAGTCACGAAGACGATGTCACCGAGGGCCTCCTGCGCGTAGGAGGTGATTCCCACCCGCACGGTGGCATCGTTCACCCGGATCCACTCGTGCTCCTTGGTGTACTTCAGGTCCTCCGGGTACACGGGGGATTGCCTCCGATGCTCCTCAAGGCCTCCGGCGACGCGACGGACAACGATCGCCCCACCGTCGGCTCCGACACTCCTCACGGCCTCCGGCGACGCGACGAACAACGATCGCCCCACCGTCGGCCCATATCCGGGCTCATATCCGGCCCGGCTTCAGCTCAGGTTCGACCGTACAGGCCGACCAGCTACCCGGCGGGCCGAGCGTAGCGGGGCATCGCAAGCCGCCGCAATGCCGCACCTCAGCACGCTCACCCAGGACGCCGGGATCCGGCACATCGTCGCGAAGCAACCCCACCTGCGGATGAATCCCTTGACGATCACTACCAGGTGATCACCAAGCCAAAGGTGGGCACCAACCACAGAGGCAGAGGTCACCGTGTCGTCGCGAAGCGACGATGCGGGAGGTCGACGATGCGGGGGCCGACTATGTGGGGGGAGTGGTGGGGAAGGCCGCGACGACGGCGCCCCAGCGTTGCAGGAGCTGACCGGCGTCGGTGGTGGCGCATCCCTCGGCCCACAGGTGGGTGACGGCTTCGGCCGGATCGGGTAGCACCAGCACCCAGGAGCCGTCCGGCTGTACCACCCGGACGCCGTCCGTGGTGTCGATCGTGCATCCTCCGTCGGGATCGACCGATTCCACGACCCGGCGCATCACCGTCCCCTTTGCCGCCCACGGCGTCGCCACGGATCGGCGCAACACTGATATGGCCGGAATACGCGCGTCGATGGCGCTCAGGGGCAGCCGGGTCCGGGCAACCAGTGCGGCCAGCTTGACGAACGCGGCCACGCCGTCGATCGCGGGGGCGAACTCGGGAACGACGAATCCCCCGCGGCCGTCCGCGGCGAAGACGACGTTCGCCTCACCCGCGGCCCGCGTCAGGTCAGCGGCCGACAGCGACGTCCGCCGCACCGTCAGTCCGTGAAAGCGGGTCACCTGGTCGGCGACCCGCGTGGTCGTCACCGGTAGCGCGACCTCGGCTCCCCGGTTCTCGGAGGCGACAAGATCGAGAAAGACCAGTAGCGCCCGCTCGTCGTCGATCAGGTCGCCACGCTCGTCCACGATCGTGATCCGTTCACCGGTATGGTCGAACCGGACCCCGAACGCGGCCCGGGAGCTGGCCACCAGCTCGCCGAGACGGTCCAGCGCGCGCTGGCGGGCGCCGGGCGGCCCGGCTGGGAAGGTCTCGTCCAGTCGGCCGTTGACGGTGAGCGCGTCCACGCCGAGATGTCCCAGCAGCGTCGGCAGGACCAGCGACGCCGCTCCCCCGTCCGCGTCAATCACGATCTTCAGATCGGCTTCGGACAGACCGGAGGTATCCACCCGGTCCAGCAGGTCCCGGGCATAGCTGCCAGCCGTGCGGGCCGGGAAACGCAGCTCCCCGATCTCGTCGGGAAACGCCCGCCGGAACTCCTGGCGGCTGACGACCCGGTCGAGCTTGCGCTGGACGGCGGAGGAAAGGTCGCTTCCCTCGGAATCCAGGAAGATGATGTCGACGCGTTCGGCGTCACCCTCGGTCGCGCGAATGACGACGCCACCGGCGGCGTCGGAGGAACGGACGTCGAAACGCACCAGCGGCATCGGCGCGACTTCCAGATCCCGCACGTCGATCGCGCTCGCGGTGAGTGCGCTGGTCACCGCACGCTTGAGCGCCCGGGCGGCCCGGGAACCGTCCCTGGCGGTGGTCACCGTCGATCCCTTGCGCAGGGTCGTGGCGTATGCGCTGCCGAGACGGACCACCAGCTCCGGTGTGATCTCGACGTTGACCAGCCCCGAAACCCCCCGGGGACCGAACAGCGAGCGCTGCCCCCGGGACTCCCAGATGACGCTGGTGTTGACAACCGCTCCGGCCTCGATCGTCTTGAACGGGTAGACCTTGACGTCGTGGGAGACGAACGCCTCCTCTTCGATCACGCATTCGTCACCGATGACCGCGCCCTCCTCGATCCGCGCGGCCCGCAGCACATCGGTGCTCTTGCCGATCACGCAGCCACGCAGGTTCGTCTGCGGCCCGATCTGCGCGTTGTCCTGGACCACCGCCCGGTGCAGGAAGGCGCCGGGTTTGACCACGACGTTACTGCCGATCACAGTGAACTCACGCAGCTCGGCGCCGGCTTCGATCTTGGTGTAGTCACCGACGACCAGCGGGCCGGTGAGCACCGCTTCGGGGTGGACGTCGGCGTCCCGGCCGACCCACACCCCCGGCGAGACCTCGAAGCCGCCGATCTCCACGTCGACCTTGCCGTCGAGCACGTCGGCCTGGGCCCGTAGGAAGCTGTCGATGGTGCCGACGTCCTCCCAGTAACCGGCGACGACGTGACCGAAGACCGGCGCCCCGGCGGCGACGAGCTTCGGGAACACCTCACCGGACCAGTCCACCGGCTCGCCCGTGGGGACGTGGTCGAGGACCTCCGGTTCCATGACGTAGATGCCGGTGTTGACCGTGTCGGAGAACACCTGCCCCCACGTCGGCTTCTCCAGGAACCGGGCGATCCGGCCGTCGTCGGAGGTGATGACGATCCCGAACTCCAGGGGGTTCGGGACGGACTTGAGCGCGACGGTGACGAGCGCGCCGCGCTTGCGGTGGTAGGCCATCAGGGCGGTCAGGTCGATGTCGGTGAGTGCATCACCGCTGATCACCAGAAAGGGGTCGTGGCGCAACGCGTCCTGGGCGTTCTTGACGCTGCCGGCGGTCCCCAGCGGGGTGGTCTCGGTCGCGTACGACAGGTGCATCCCCAGCTCGTCGCCGTCACCGAAGTACGCGCGGACGTGGGCTGCGAGGAACTGCAGTGTGACCACGGTCTCGTCGACCCCGTGCCGCCGCAGCAGCCGCAGCACATGTTCCATGATCGGCCGGTTGACGACGGGAAGCAGCGGTTTGGGCTGGTTGGCCGTCATCGGACGCAGGCGTGTCCCCTCCCCGCCGGCCATGACGACGGCTCTCACGGACCCACCTCCGCGTCCTCCGCGTCCATGCGGCCGGCTTCCGCGTGCTCGGGATCCCCTCGGGGACAAACCGGCTGATCGGTGTCGCGTCCCGACCGCACCAGCCGGCGCAGCTGTACTCCATAAAGGATTCCCGACCACCAGTACAGGGCCATACCCCAGATGGCGAACGCCCACCCGAACGGACGGCAAACAGTGGCAAGCCAGTTGTCGCCGGCCGAGAGCAGCAACAACGGGAAGGCGTAGAGAAGGTTGAAGGTCGCGGCCTTACCCAGGTAATGCACAGGAAGTGCCGAACCGTAACCCAACCGCCGCAGTACCGGTACAAAGCCCGCGAGCAGGACGTCCCGGCCGACAAGCAGTGCCGCGAACCACCAGGGGACGATGTCGCGCAGCGTCAGAGCGACGATCGTCGCAAAAATGTAGAGGCGGTCGGCGAGCGGGTCGAGCAGGGTGCCCAGTCGGCTGGTCTGGCCCAGCGCCCGAGCGAGCTTGCCGTCGAGATAGTCGCTGACGCCGGCAAAGGCGAGGATGCCCAACGCCGCTCCGTCGGCATGGGGTCCCAGCGCCAGCCACAGGAAGACGGGGACCCCGGCCAGCCGCAGGGCGGAGAGCAGGTTCGGGATCGTGAGCACCCGGTCGGAGGGGGTCACCGCAGCGGACACGCCCGGCACCTCCTCTCCTCGGGCTCTCCTCGGGCACGAGGACGGTGAGGCCGCCCATCGCACAGGGAGAAGATTAGACGACGGGCGGCGGTCATCCGTGCTCTACAGGAAGCGTCCCACCCAGTAGGTGCTGGTGTAGATGGGCTGGAGGTTGATCGTCCGCCCGGTCTGGGGGGCGGCCCACATGTAGCCGTTGCCGGCGTAGATGCCCATGTGTGTGATGTTGTCCGGCGAGCCGAAGAAGATCAGGTCACCGGGCTGCTTGGCCGCCTTGGGGATGCGGATGGAGGCGTCGAACTGCTGCTGCGCCGTCCGGGGGAGATATCGGCCGAGCTGTTTGAACACGTACTGCGAGTACCCGGAGCAGTCGAAGGCGTTGGGGCCGGCCGCACCGTAGATGTAGGGCTTGCCTTTCTGCAGCGAGGCGAGGTAGACGATCTTCTGGCCGATGGAGCTGCCCGGGATGACCTTGGGAGTTGCCGACGAAGCCGACGACGAGCCGGATACCGAGCCGGATACCGAGCCGGATGCTACGGGGCTGCGCACCGTCACGGTGGTCGCGCTGGCCAGCGAGGGACGCAGGGCGTTGGTGCCGTCGAACACCGCCGTCAACGTCGTGGTGGACAGCAGACGTGTAGTGATCTTCGCGATTCCACGTCCGTCGGTCTGCAGCTGGGCAGTAGTGGTCCACTGCGGTCCGTTCGCCACCGCGATCCGGACCCGCTGGCCGGCGACGGGCTGCCCGGTCCCGACCAGCGTGGCACGGACGGTGAAGACGACGGGCGCGTCCGGTGCGACGGTCGCCTGGTCGGGAACGATCGACACCGAGGTAAGGGTCGGATCCGGATTTCCGATCTTGCCGGCCAGCCCGGCCGTGGATGCGGCCAGGGTGGTTCCATGTGACCCACCACCGATCACCGAGGCGGTGGTGGTGCCGGTGGCTGCGGTCGGCTCCAGCGAGGCGTTGCCGCTCGGGCCCGGCATCGTCGCGGCGAAGCCCGCCGTCGATGCGGCTAGCGTCCCGGTCGTGACCGCGGCGATCGTGGCCACCCGACGCGACTGCGGGCTCAGACGGACACGGCGATACAGAGATTCGTGATCGGACCTGTCCACAGGTACCTGATCACGATGACGACCGCGACCGGTGGTTTCCCCGCTCACGGGGAAACGGATGACGCCACGTGGAAGCAACACGTGTTCCTTCCCGTACGCCCGCGAGGCAGCGTAATCCTTGCCCTGAACCAGGATGTGGGCATGATTCAGGTAACGGTTTTGAGGGAAACCGTCAGGACCGCGGAACCTCACTCCTACCTTTGGCTACTCGGAGGGGACATCGGATCGGGGCAGGACTGGGCGTTTCGATCCGATGTGTGTCTTCTGGGGGGACAGAGAGGTCAGTCTCTGGGGGTGGGCCGATGCTGTGCCAAACGATATCGGGTGGCGCACATGAGGACGCAATACCCCCAAACCCAACAGTCCGACGCATTCGTCCCGTGGTCCGGTGTAGTCCTTGCATTGATGATCTGAGGTTGGCGTCCGGACCTGCCGGCACCCGGCACAATCGGCTTCGTGCGGGCATCGAGGACAGGAAGGGCGGGAGAGCGGACCTGCGTCCGTGTCCTCATGCTGCTGCCGCTGGTGTTGATCGGACTCCTGCTGATGCATGGCGGGCTCGCCGCCATCCTCGAACCGTCACGCATGGACCATGCGGCCGCTCCGACGGCACCGACGCCCCACGAGACGACAGGTGCCATGGCGGCGGCGCACGGTCGGATGCCGGCTGCCGCCGAACATCCCGACCACGTCGGCCCGCTGTGTCTGGCGGTGCTTCGCGTCGGCCTGGCAACGGCTGTTGCCGGGCTCCTGCTGGGGCTGCTCGGCGCCTGCCTGGCAGGCTGCCCGGTGCGGTCGGCGACGCCCGGGGTCCCAGGCGGCAACCGGCGTGCTCCCCCGTCGAGGCCTCCCACCCTCGCTGAGCTGTGCGTGCTGCGGCTGTGATCCGGCGCACCTTCGCCTGACCACAGTGAGTTGTGTTCAGGCGACGACGTGTCATGCCCGGACGGACCCGGACGGACCCGGACGGGCATGTGGACATCGGTTACGCAGACAAACATGTGAGGACGACTTGGCCATGAAGCGCTTTGCGCTACTTGTCACCGCCCTCGTTGCCGGCATCGTGCTGGTGGCGTGCGGCGACGACACGACCGCTCCCGGCGCGGCGGAGCCCGCGTCCACCGACCACAACACGGCTGACGTGAGCTTCGCGCAGAACATGATTCCCCACCACCGGCAGGCGATCCAGATGGCCGATCTCGCCGCCACCCACGCCTCCGACCCCCAGGTGGCGGAACTCGCCACACGGATCCGGGCAGCGCAGGATCCCGAGATCACGACGATGACCGGATGGCTGAGGACCTGGGGTGAACCGACCGGTACCACGGGGCCGGGCGCCATGGGCCACGGTTCCGCGCCTGGGCACGGTTCCATGGGCCATGGCTCGACGGGCGCTGACAGCGCGTCCGCCGGCACAGGTATGGGGATGATGTCCGAGGCCGACATGGCCGGACTGACCGGTATGCGGGGCGCCGAGTTCGACCGGATGTTCCTCGAGATGATGATCGGACATCACGAGGGTGCGGTGAGCATGGCCGAAACGGAGATCCGCGAAGGCGTGTACGGCCCGGCCAAGGCGATGGCCCAGAACATCCAGACGAATCAGGCCGCTGAGATCCAGGCCATGAACACCATGCTGCACCGGAACTGAAACCAGCACCGAGCCGGACCTGAAACCGGACAGCAGACCGGACGCCGCCGAGAGCCCTGATGCAAACGCTCTCGGCGGCGTCACCGATCCGGTGGGAACGCCGGACACGCAGGGAACACGACCGTGCCGCCATCGGCCCGCGCTGGTCCCACCTACCGGCCTACCAGTTTGCTCCTGTCTCCTACCGGCCCGCTCCTACTGGGACAGCAGCGAACGCAGGACGTAGGGCAGGATGCCGCCGTTGCGGTAGTACTCCGCCTCCCCCGGCGTGTCGATGCGCACGACCGCGTCGAAACGCTTGTCGTCCGCCTGGACGGTGAGGGTCGGGGTCTGCTCGTCGACACTCGCGAGTCCGACGACGGTGAACGTCTCCTCGCCGGTCAGACCGAGCGAGGCGGCCGACTCCCCGGGCGGGAACTGCAGCGGCAGGACCCCCATCCCGATCAGGTTGGACCGGTGGATGCGCTCGTACGACTCGGCGATCACGGCGCGGACACCGAGCAGCGCCGTGCCCTTGGCCGCCCAGTCACGCGACGAGCCCGAGCCATACTCCTTACCGGCGAGGATGACCAGCGGCACCCCGGCGGCCGCGTACTTCTGCGCCGCATCGTAGATCGCCAGCTGCTCGCCGTCGGGCAGGTAGCGGGTGACCCCGCCCTCGGTGCCGGGAACGAGCTTGTTACGCAGCCGGATGTTGGCGAACGTCCCGCGGATCATCACCTCGTGGTTGCCCCGGCGGGACCCGTAGGAGTTGAAGTCCTTCGGGTCCACTCCGTGCTCGACCAGGTAGCGGCCGGCCGGCGAGTCCCGCTTGATGGAACCGGCGGGTGAGATGTGGTCGGTGGTCACCGAGTCGCCCAGCAACGCCAGCACGCGGGCGCCGATGATGTCCGGACGCGGCGTCGGCTTCGCCGGCATCCCCTCGAAGTACGGAGGGTGGCGGACGTAGGTCGAGTCGGGTGCCCAGGCGAAGGTCTGGGAGACCTCCCCTCCATCCCCGGTGGGCAGGGACTGCCACTGCTTGTCCCCGGAGAGGTCGCCGTAGTCCTCGGTGAACATCTCCGAGCGGATCGCGTCGCCGACGACCTCGGCGACCTCGGCCTCACTCGGCCAGATGTCGCGCAGGTAGACCGGATTGCCGGCGCTGTCGGTACCCAGCGGGTCGCTGGTCAGGTCAATGTCCATCGTGCCGGCCAGCGCGTAGGCGACGACCAGTGGCGGGGAGGCCAGATAGTTCATCTTGACGTCCGGGTTGATCCGGCCTTCGAAGTTGCGGTTGCCGGACAGGACGCTGACCACCGCCAGGTCACCGGCGTTCACGCCCTGGCTGATCTCCTCCTGCAGCGGGCCGGAGTTGCCGATGCAGGTGGTGCACCCGTACCCGACCAGGTTGAAGCCGAGCTTGTCCAGGTACGGGGTGAGCCCGGCACGCTCGTAGTAGTCCATGACGACCTTGGAACCCGGGGCAAGGGTGGTCTTGACCCATGGCTTGCGGGTCAGACCGCGGTCGACGGCGTTACGGGCCAGGATCGCTGCACCGATCATGACCTGCGGGTTGGAGGTGTTGGTACAGGAGGTGATGGCGGCGATCGCGACCGCGCCGTGGTCGATCTCGAAGCTGGTGCCGTCCGCAAGCGTCACCGGGATGGGGTTGGATGGGCGGTCACCGACGTCTCCGGCCCCCGTGTTGGACGACACGGGCGCGTCGCCGGACTTGTCCGCGAACGCGGCCGCGGGGTCGCTGGCGGGGAAGGATTCGGCGCTGGCCTCGTCCGCACCGCCGTTGACGAACCCGTTCGAGGTGGCTTTGGACGGGTCGGCGTAGTCCACGAGCGCCGTGCGGAAGGCGACCTTGGCGGTGCGCAGGGGCACCCGGTCCTGCGGACGCTTGGGCCCGGCCAGCGACGGTTCGATCGTGGACAGGTCGAGCTCAAGGGTGGTCGTATACACCGGCTCGTGGCTGGGATCGTGCCACAGGCCCTGCTCCTTGGTATAGGCCTCGACCAGGTCGATCTGCTCCTGGGGACGGCCGGTCAGCCGCAGGTAGGCCAGCGTCTCCGCGTCCACCGGGAAGATCGCGCAGGTCGAGCCGTACTCGGGGCTCATGTTGCCGATGGTGGCCCGGTTCGCCAGCGGGACGTTGCCCACGCCCTCGCCGTAGAACTCGACGAAACGGCCGACCACGCCGTGCCGGCGCAGCATCTCGGTGATGGTGAGGACCAGGTCGGTGGCGGTGGTGCCGGCGACCAGCTCGCCGGTGAGCTTGAAGCCGACCACGGTCGGGATCAGCATGCTGACCGGCTGGCCGAGCATGGCGGCCTCGGCCTCGATGCCGCCGACGCCCCAGCCGAGCACACCGAGCCCATTGATCATTGTGGTGTGGCTGTCGGTGCCGACCAGCGTGTCGGGGTAGGCCAGTCGGCCGTCGGCGGTGTCCTTGGTGAAGACCACCCGGGCGAGGTACTCCAGGTTGACCTGGTGGACGATCCCGGTGTTCGGCGGGACGACGGTGAAGTTGTCGAAGGCGGCCTGGCCCCACCGCAGGAACTGGTAGCGCTCGCGGTTGCGGCCGAACTCCAGCTCCGCGTTACGGGCGAAGGCGTCGGAGCGGCCGAAGACGTCCGCAATGATCGAGTGGTCGATCACCAGCTCGGCCGGCGCCAGCGGATTGATCTTCGCGGGGTCTCCGCCCAGCGCTGCCATGGCCTCGCGCATCGCGGCGAGGTCGACCACGCACGGCACCCCGGTGAAGTCCTGCATGATCACCCGAGCCGGGGTGAACTGTATCTCCTGGCTCGGCTCGGCGGCTGGGTCCCAGGAGGCGAGCGCGTTGACGTGGTCGGCCGTGATGTTGGCACCGTCCTCGGTGCGCAGCAGGTTCTCCAGCAGGACGCGCAGGCTGTAGGGCAACCGGTCGGCTCCGGAAATCGCGTCCAGCCGGCGGATCGTATACGTATGGTCACCTACCTTGAGGTGACTTGTGCTGCCGAAGCTGTCCATATCTCCTCCTCGCCGCGTTCCCTCGCGGACCATCCTGGCTCGTGTTGGGCCTTCCGGGCCTGTGTCAGCGAGAAGAAGCATGTTCTCACCGACACGGGTCAAGCCTGTGGGGCCGACGGCGGCGCAGGAGGAGCGATGATCGCACCCCTTCTGGCCAGCCAGCAGCTCCTCTGGTCGGCCACCGCTTTTCCGGTCGCCACCACTGGTCGTCACCTGGTCGTCACCGCGGGGGCACTAATATTCCTTTTACTTAGTATTGCTAAGGATATACCAGCAGACACGAGTGACGCGCCAGGCTCCGCACGTGTGTGGCGGTGCGAAAAAACATGATCGCATCGCCTTTGGCCCGCTCGCTAGGCGTTCTCAAGAAGGTCCGGGGAGACGCTCGCCTCGGTGTTCGGCAGTCCGAGCGCGTGCGCCCTCTTGTCCGCCAGCGCGAGCAGTCGCCGGATACGACCGGCCACCGCGTCCTTGGTCAACGGTGGGTCCGCAAGCGCACCCAGCTCCTCCAGGGACGCCTGGGCGTGCTCAAGGCGCAACTGGCCGGCCGCCAACAGATGACCTGGCGCGTCGTCCCCCAGGATCTTCAACGCCGCCTGGACCCGGGCACCGGCCGCCACCGCCGCTCGAGCGGACCGACGCAGGTTGGCGTCGTCGAAGTTCGCCAAGCGGTTCGCGGTCGCCCGCACCTCACGGCGCATCCGGCGCTCCTCCCAGGCCAACAAGCTGTCATGAGCACCGATCTTCGTCAGCAGCACGCTGATCGCGTCCCCGTCCCGGATCACCACCCGGTCCACCCCACGCACATCCCGGCTCTTGGCCGCGACCCCAAGCCGCCGGGCCGCGCCGACCAGCGCAAGCGCCGCCTCAGGGCCCGGCGAGGTGATCTCCAACGAGCATGACCGGCCCGGTTCGGTCAGCGAGCCGTGCGCCAGGAACGCCCCACGCCACGCCGCCGCGGCATCGCAGGCCGCACCCGTGACGACCTGCGGAGGCAACCCGCGCACCGGCCGGCCCCGCTGGTCGAGCAGCCCGGTCGACCGGGCAAGCTGCTCACCGTCACGTTCCACCCGGACGATGTAGCGCACGGACCGGCGCAGTCCACCCGCGGCAAGCACCGCGATGCCGGATGGGAAGCCGAAGACCTCGGCGATCTCCCGGCGCAGCCGCCGGGCGGTGGCACCCGCATCGAGCTCGGCCTCGACGACAATACGGCCGCGCACAATGTGCAGCCCGCCGCCGAAGCGCAGCAGAGCGGCCATCTCCGCGCGGCGACAGCACGGCTTGGCCACCCGCAACCGGCTGAGCTCGTCCTTGACGGTGGCGGTCATTGCAGCCACACGAATCATTCCTCACCTTCATGGGACCGGCCGGCGGTAGCGGGGCCACCGCGCGTCTCACCGTCCGATGTCGCCTCGTCGCTGACAAGCTCGTCCCCGATCGGCTGCCCGTCGCCGAACGGCGCGTCACCGGATGCGGTGCCGGCCCAGGGCCCGGAGCCCTGCGGGGAAGTCCTTTTTCCTTCCCGGCCTTCCCCGCCCTGCTGGCTCTGCCCGCCCTGCTGGCCTTCCTGGCGCGGCTGGCCTGTCCAGCTTTCCCGCGCCGCCTTGAACACCGTCTCGAACGCGGCGGCCAGCCGCCGAGGGTCGTGGCGTGGCTCGCCGGGATGGGCAACGGGGACGAGGTACAGGCGTGCCCCCAGATCGGCCGAGGCACGAGCGAGCACGGCCGGTTCGGGTACCGCGTCGGAATCGGCGATCACCACATCGAAGGCCAGCTCCGGCGCGTGCGTCCCGATGACCCGCAGGTGTTCCTCTGGTGAATACCCTTCGGTCTCACCGGGCTGCGGTACCAGGTTCAACACCATGACACGACGGGCCGGCGAACCGAGCAGCCGGTCGGTGATCTCGGGTACCAGCAGGTGGGGCAGCATACTGGTGTAGAGCGACCCCGGACCGCACACGATCCACTTGGCGCTGTCGATCGCGGCCAGTGCCTGCGGACAGGCGGCGGGCTTGGCCGGCTGGAGGTACAGGCTCACCACCCGCCCGGACGTGGTGGCCACGGCCGCCTGGCCGCGGACCTCCACCGTGGCCTCCGGTTCGTTCAGGTCGAGGCCGGCCACCTGGGCGACGATGTCGATGCCGTCCTCGGACAGAGGTAGCACACGACCGGCGGCCCCCAGCAGCCTGCCGGCCAGGTCGAGCGCGTCAACCGGAGAGCCGTGACGCTCGGCAAGAGCGGTGAGCACGAGGTTGCCGACGGCGTGACCGGCCAGGGGTCCGTCGCCGCCGAACCGGTGCTGGAACAGCTCCGCCCAGGTGGACGACCAGGTGTCCGGGCCGGCCAGCGCGGCCAGCGCCATCCGCAGGTCGCCCATGGGCAACGCTCCCAGCTCGGTCCGCAGGCGACCCGAAGAGCCCCCGTCGTCACCCACAGTCACAACCGCGGTGAGATGACGGGTGATGCGCCGCAGTGCCCGCAGGGATGCGGCCAGACCATGACCCCCGCCGAAGGCCACCACCGCGGGATCGGTAACAGGCACGTGATCGATAGCAGTCACTCGCGCCCCAGGTCACGGTGAACCACCCGGACACCGACGCCGTCGCTGGCCAGCCGCCCGGCGAGTTGCTCGGCCACGGCCACGCTGCGATGCTTGCCGCCGGTGCACCCTACCGCGAGCGTCAGATACCGCTTACCCTCGCGCACATACCCCTCCCCTACCAGCCGCAGCAGCGCCGCGTACTGTTCGACGAACTCCTCCGCCCCGGGTTGGCCCAGGACATAGTCACGCACCTGCGGATCACGGCCGGTGTACGGCCGCAGCTCCTCCACCCAGTGCGGGTTCGGCAGGAACCGACAGTCGGCCACCAGGTCGGCATCGAGCGGGAGACCGTACTTGTAGCCGAAGGAGACCACCGCCGCGGTCAGCCGGGTTCCCGACGGTTGACCGAACGCGGTGTCGATCTTCGTGCGCAGCTCGTGGACGTTGAGGTCGGTGGTGTCCAGCACCAGGTCCGATTCGCCGCGCAACTGCGCCAGTAACGCGCGCTCGCGGCTGATGCCGTCGACCACCCGGCCGTCGCCCTGCAGCGGATGCGGCCGGCGGACGTGGTCGAACCTGCGCACCAGCGTCTCGTCCGCGGCCTCCAGGAAAAGGACCCGCGGATGCATGCCGCGGGCCTCGTGCGCGTCCAACGTCGCGCGCAGGTCGGAGAAAAAGGCCCGGCCGCGGACGTCCACGACCACTGCGATGCGATTGACCGCGCCCTGCGAACGCAACCCGAGTTCGGTCATGGTGGCCAGCAACGCCGGCGGAAGGTTGTCGACGACGAACCAGCCGAGATCCTCCAGGCACTTGGCCGCGGTGCTGCGGCCGGCTCCGGACAACCCGGTGATGATGGCGAGCTCGAGTGGCGCGGCGGACGTCATGTGAGAGCACCCCGTGTCGATGTGGCGTCGGGACCGGAGTCAGGGGCGATGGCGCGGGCTGTGGTGGTTCCAGGTGTCGTGGCGTCAGCTGGCGTGGGTTCGGCCGCCACGGAATCATCACCGTCAAGGATCTCGCCCGTGTGCGGATCGACCGCACCCGGGATGGCGTCCGCGCCTGTCGGGTTGGTGGGAGCGAGCGCGTCCGCGACAGCCTGGGCTGTCCGTCGGCCGATTCCCGGCACCTCGGCGATCTGGTCGACCGTTGCCGTACGGATCCGCGCAAGTGAGCCGAAGGTGCGCAGCAGCGCCTTGCGGCGCGTCTCCCCGAGACCGGGCACATCGTCGAGGACCGAGCGGACCATGCTCTTGGACCTCTTCTGCCGATGGTAGGTGATCGCAAAACGGTGTGCCTCGTCCCGGATCCGCTGCAGCAGGTACAGCGCCTCGCTGGTGCGGGGCAGGATCACCGGGTCCTCCTCGCCCGGGAGCCAGACCTCCTCCAGACGTTTGGCAAGCCCGCACAGGGCGACACCGCCGGAGCCGCTGTCGATGCCGAGCTCGTCGAGGGCGCGGCGCGCCGCGGCAACCTGCGGCGGGCCGCCGTCCACGACCACAAGGTTCGGCGGGTAGGCGAAACGCCGCGGCCGGCCGGTCACGGGGTCCAGCGCGGAGCTGGGGGCCGCCGTCGCGGTATCAGGGCCACCCGCTCCGGCCGGCGCCGATGAGCCCGGTGAATCGGGCGCGTCCGATGGCTGCGGCGGGTCCGGCAGACCTGCGAACTCTCCGGTACGGGCCCGTTCGGCAAGGTAACGGCTGAACCGCCTGCTGATCGTCTCGTGCATGCTCGCGACGTCGTCCTGCCCGTCGACCCCACGGATGGCGAACCGCCGGTACTCCGACTTGCGCGGCAGCCCGTCCTCGAAAACGACCATACTGGCGACGACCTCGGTGCCCTGCAGGTTGGAGATGTCGAACGACTCGATCCGCAGCGGCGGATCGGCAAGACCCAGAGCGTCGGAGATGTCCGACAGCGCCCGACTGCGGGCGGAGAGGTCACTAGCCCGTCGCGTACGGTGCAGGGCGAACGCCTGCTTGGCGTTGTGCTCGACGGTCTCCATCAGGGTCCGCTTGTCCCCGCGCCGGGGAACCCGCAGGTCGACCCGGCTGCCACGGGCGATGCCGAGCAGTTCCGTGACCACGTCCGCGTCCGGCGGGAGCTCCGGGACGAGCACCTCCCGCGGGATCTCGTTCGTCACCCCCGTGCCCACCCGGTGTGGGCCCGCGGACGGGCTCCCGGACGCACCCGCGTTGTCGGAGAGGTACTCCTGGGTGAGGAACTGTTCGACCAGCTCCCCCGTCGTCAGATTTTCGATCTTGTCCACGACCCAGCCGCGCTGGCCCCGGACCCGACCGTCGCGTACGTAGAAGATCTGCACGGCAGCTTCGAGCTCGTCCTGCGCGAACGCGATGACGTCGGCGTCGGTGCCGTCCGGGAGTACGACCGCCTGTTTCTCCATCGCCCGGCGCAACGCGCCGATGTCGTCCCGCAGCCGGGCCGCGCGTTCGTACTGCTGTTCGGCCGCGGCCGCGCCCATCTCACGCTCGAGCTTGCGGATATAGCGGCCGGTCTGACCCGACATGAAGTCGCAGAAATCCTCGATGATGCGGCGGTGTTCGGCGGCATCGACCCGGCCGACACACGGCGCCGAGCACCGGTCGATGTAGCCGAGCAGGCAGGGACGGCCGATCCGAGCAGCCTGTTTGAACACCCCCGTGCTGCACGTACGCGCCGGAAAGACGCGCAGGAGCAGGTCGAGGGTCTCCCTGATGGCCCACGCGTGGGCGTAGGGACCGAAGTAGCGGACGCCGTCGCGCTTGGCACCGCGCATCACCTGCAGGCGCGGGAACTGCTCGTACAGCGTGACGGCGAGGCTCGGGTAGCTCTTGTCGTCCCGGTATCGGACGTTGAAGCGGGGATCGAACTCCTTGATCCACGTGTACTCGAGCTGAAGTGCTTCGACCTCGGTCGATACGACGGTCCAGTCCACCGAACTCGCGGTCGTCACCATGTGCTGGGTGCGAGGGTGCAGGTTGTGGATATCGGTGAAGTAGTTCGACAACCTGGCGCGAAGGTTCTTCGCCTTGCCCACGTAGACCACGCGGCCGTGCTCGTCGAAGAACCGGTACACACCCGGGGTCTCCGGAACCGATCCCGGCGCGGGACGGTAGGACGCCGGATCAGCCATGAACCGAGCCTACGGCGAGCCGGATTGCCACAGAACAACGCCTCCACGTAACCATTTCACCACGCTGAGCACTTAACCGTGGAGGGTGGCTGCGACCTGGGGCGCGACGGCGCCCTACGGTGAGCGCGGGCGGGCATATCTCACAGCTGGGGGGACACTCCTCACCACGCCCTGCGGGAAGCGATGTCAGGGTCCATGCTCGAAGACCATGAGCGGTGTGCGAAGTATGATCCGTCGGACGCTCGGTGGCGGATGGACGTGGTGGTCGGGACGCGGGCGTGCATATGGCCGGCAGGGTGAACCCTGGCAGGGTGAACATGGTCGATATGATCGACGGAGTCGACCGGCTCTTTATGGTCGGCAGAGTCGACAGACGCCTTCCCCACGACATCGCAGTGACGACCTTCCCGGGCAGGACCCCGCAATATCGGCGCCGGCCTTGTCCCGTCTGGTCCCAAACAGGTCCCGCCACGCTTTCCAGGTGGCGTCTTGCCTGACCGGCTGTCACCCTCGATACCGCGGTGCACAGCGTCGCAGGACGACGAAGGAGGCACGACGGATGCAGGTGGAGGACGTGACCGCCGAGTTGGTCGTCGATGACGCACCTTCCCGCGGGCGGTTGACCGTGTTGCAGGTGAGCTGGCGACGGGCCGATCCGCTCGCAGTGACGTTGGAACTCATCTCCCGCCCTGACCACCCCGCGTTGCCTCGTGGTACGTGGGTGGTGCTGCGTGATGCGCTGCGGGCCGGTCTGGACATTCCCACCGGTGGTGGCGACGTCCGGATCACCCCTGAACCCGACCGCGGTTGCGTCCGCCTCGATCTGACCGCCGGTGAACTGCACTCCGTCGTCCGTCTGAGCATCGATGCGGCCCGGACGTTCCTCGACGCGACCGAACAGGTCGTTCCCCGCGGACAGGAACGCTCCGCTGAGGAGCTGGACGCCGTCCTCGAGGACCTGCTGCGTACCTGAAAGTACCTGAAGCCCCCGCCGCCCGCCGCGCCGCCTGCAGTGGCCCCCGCAGGCCCGTGGCAGGCCGTCCACGGCAGGAGAACCCACGGGCCAGACTTATCCCGCCACAGCATCCACGGAAGGGCGCACCGGGGCTCGGGGCGACAACCGACCCGACGAGGCCAGCGCGGACGGGGACTCCGCCGGCGCCGACGGGGCCAGGTCGAGGCGTTGCCCGAGAATCTCCCGCAGAAAAAAACCGGTGTGGCTCGCCTCGACCGCCGCAACCGTCTCGGGCGGCCCCTCGGCAACCACCCGGCCGCCGCCGGTACCACCCTCCGGCCCCATGTCGATGACCCAGTCGGCGGTCTTGATGACGTCCAGGTTGTGTTCAATGACGATCACCGTGTTGCCGGCGTCCACAAGCCGTCCGAGGACCCCGAGGAGCTTGCGGATGTCCTCGAAGTGCAGCCCCGTGGTGGGCTCGTCCAGGACGTAGACGGTACGCCCGGTAGAGCGCCGCTGCAGTTCGGCGGCGAGCTTGACCCGCTGTGCCTCACCGCCGGACAGCGTCGGTGCCGGCTGGCCGAGGCGGACGTAGCCCAGTCCCACGTCGTCGAGGGTGCGCAGGTGCCGGGCGATCGCGGGAACGGCGGCGAAGAACTCCGCGGCCTCCTCGATCGGCATGTCGAGGACCTCGGCGATGCTGCGGTTCTTGTAGTGGACCTCCAGCGTCTCCCGGTTGTACCGGGCGCTCTGGCAGACCTCGCACGGCACGTACACGTCCGGCAGGAAGTTCATTTCGATCTTGATGGTGCCGTCCCCTGCGCAGGCCTCGCACCGGCCGCCCTTGACGTTGAACGAGAAGCGCCCGGGCAGATAGCCGCGGACCTTGGCCTCGGTGGTCTCGGCGAACAGCCGTCGGATGTGGTCGAAGACACCGGTGTAGGTGGCCGGGTTCGAGCGCGGGGTGCGCCCGATCGGCGACTGGTCGACCCGGACGGCCTTGTCAAGATGATCAACGCCGGTGACGGTGCGATGCCGGCCCGGCACCTCCCGGGCGCCGTTGAGCTTGTTCGCGAGCACCGCGGCCAGGATGTCGTTGACCAGGGTGGACTTGCCCGAGCCGGAGACGCCGGTGACCGCGACGAAGCAGCCGAGCGGGAACGACACCGTCACGTCGCGCAGGTTGTGCTCGCGGGCGGCGTGGACGGTCAGCGCACGCCCCCTGGTCGGCTGCCGCCGGATGTCGGGCACCGGGATCTCACGGCGGCGGGACAGGTACGCCCCGGTCAGCGAGGACTCCTCGGCGAGCAGCGCGTCCACCGGGCCGGACACGACGACCTTCCCGCCGTGTTCCCCGGCTCCGGGGCCGATGTCGACGACCCAGTCGGCGGCCCGGATCGTGTCTTCGTCGTGCTCGACGACAATCAGGGTGTTGCCGAGATCCCGTAGCCGTACCAGGGTCTGGATGAGGCGGCGGTTGTCCCGCTGGTGCAGCCCGATCGAGGGCTCGTCGAGCACGTAGAGGACGCCGACCAGCCCGGAACCGATCTGGGTGGCGAGCCTGATCCGCTGCGCCTCCCCCCCGGCCAGGGTGCCGGCGGCGCGGTCCAGCGAGAGGTAGTCGAGCCCGACGTCGAGCAGGAACGCCAGCCGAGCGTCGATCTCCTTGAGCACCCGGCCTGCGATCGTGCGTTCCCGCTCGGTGAGCTCGAGGGTGCGCAGGAACTCGGCGCACTCCCCGATGGCCATACCGGCGACCTCGGCGATCGACCGGCCGCCCAGCGTCACCGCCAGCGACTCGGGCTTGAGCCGGGCGCCGCGGCAGGCCGAGCAGGCGACATCACGCATGTAGCCCTCGTAACGTTCCCGGCTGCTGTCGGACTCGGCCTCCCGGTGCCGGCGCTGCAGGAAGGCGACAACACCCTCGAAGGCCGTGTAGTACTGGCGGGACCGGCCGTACCGGTTGGTGTAGGCAACCTGGACCTCGGTCTCACCCCGCCCGTACAGCACCGCCTTGCGAGCCCTTTCCGGCAACCCCTCCCAGGCGATGTCCATCCGGAAGCCGAGATCGTTGGCCAGGGCTTCGAGGAGCCGGGTGAAGTACTCCTTGTTGTGACCGGCTGACCACGGGGCGACCGCTCCGGCGTCCAGCGACAGCGACGGGTCGGGGACGACCAGTTCGGGGTCGACCTCCTTGCGGGTACCCAGACCCGAGCACTCCGTACAGGCGCCGTACGGGGAGTTGAAGGAGAACGACCGCGGCTCCAGCTCCTCGAACGACAGGTCGTCGTAGAGGCAGGCCAGATGCTCGGAGTACATCCGCTCGCGATCGGGGTCGGCGGAGTCCCGGTCGACGAAGTCGACCAGCACCAGACCACCGCCGAGGCCGAGCGCGGTCTCGACGGAGTCCGTCAGCCGCTGCTTGGCGGACGCCTTCACCGCCAGCCGGTCGACCACCACCTCGATGGTGTGCTTGCGCTGCTTCTCCAGCTTCGGTACGTCGGTGAGCGCGAGGACGGTGCCGTCGACCCGCGCGCGGGCGAAACCCTTTGCCTGCAGGTCCGCGAACAGGTCGACGTACTCGCCCTTGCGGCCCCGCACGACCGGGGCGAGCACCTGGAACCGGGTGCCCTCGGGCAGCTCGAGCAGGCGGTCGACGATCTGCTGCGGAGTCTGCCGGGAGATCGGTCGGCCGCATTTCGGACAGTGCGGCCGACCCGCTCGCGCGAACAGCAGCCGCAGGTAGTCGTACACCTCGGTGATCGTCCCGACGGTGGAACGAGGGTTGCGCGACGTCGACTTCTGGTCGATGGAGACCGCCGGTGACAGGCCCTCGATGAAGTCGACGTCGGGCTTGTCCATCTGGCCGAGGAACTGGCGGGCGTAGGCCGACAGCGACTCGACGTACCGTCGCTGCCCCTCGGCGAAGATCGTGTCGAACGCGAGGCTGGACTTGCCCGAGCCCGAGAGGCCGGTAAAGACGATCAGCGCGTCCCGCGGCAGGTCGAGATCGACGTCACGCAGGTTGTGCTCTCGCGCGCCGCGCACGACGAGACGGTCTGCCATCGTGGAGATCCTTCGCGGTCTGCTCGGGGATAGGACTGGTCGTGCCGCGACCGGACGTGACGTCCGCGGCGACTGCCATGCTACGGACGGGCTCCGACAGTTTCGGAACGGAGGATGATGGAACCTACACAACCGACATCCAGCGAGGGATGATGGGACGCGAGATCAACGGTGACGGCTACACCGGCGCGGTGCGTGTCGGCAGGCCGGCGGACGTCCGGGAACTGCCCGGACTGACCATTTCCAAGGTCGCGGTAGGCCCGATGGACAACAACGCCTACCTGCTGCGCTGTGCCACAACAGGCGAGCAGCTGCTGATCGATGCCGCGAACGAACCCGACACGCTGCTGGGCCTCATCGGCGCCGGCGGCCTTGCGACCGTGGTGACGAGCCACCGCCACGGCGACCACGTGCAGGCACTGGCCGCGGTGGTCGCGGCCACCGCGGCGAGAACGGTGGCGCATCCCGACGACGCCGGCGCCATCCCGGTGGCGACCACGACCCCCGTGCGTGGCGGTGACGAGGTGACCGTCGGTAAGGCCACCCTGCGGGTCATCCACCTGGTCGGGCACACCGCCGGCTCCATCGCGCTGCTCTACGGCGCCGGTTCCAAAGCACCGCATCTGTTCACCGGCGATTGCCTGTTTCCCGGTGGCCCGGGAGCCACCTTCGGGGACCCTTCAGCGTTCAGATCCCTCATGGACGATCTGGAAAACAAGGTCTTCGGCCCGTTGCCCGACACCACGTGGATCTACCCGGGCCACGGCAAGGACACCACCCTCGGCGTGGAACGCCCCCACCTCGCCGAATGGCGCGCCCGCGGCTGGTGATCATTCGGCCGGGTTTCTCGTCGCCCTGGTCCACAACGGCACTCCACCGCGCCGAAGGGCACTGACGACGTCGCCGGTCCGACCGCCGCGGACGAGCGCCTGATGAACCGATCGCGGGACCGTGGGCGCGGGAGGCCCGGACGAGAACGAGAATCGACGGCGTGACGGAACCGGACCGGACAGGCCAGGCGCTCGCAGGCAGGACCCCGTGGCCGGGCGGCCGGTCGCCGCTGCGGGAGTTCCTGCGCACCGAGACGGGCGGCGCCGCCGTCCTGCTCGCGGCAACGGTTGCCGCCCTGATCTGGGTGAACGTCGCCGCCGCGTCGTACGAGACGGTCTGGGGGACCGAGCTGTCGATCGAGATCGGCCGCTGGGGTGTCGCGCAGAGCCTGCGGGAGTGGGTCACCGGCGGGCTGATGGCGTTCTTCTTCTTCGTTGTCGGGCTGGAGGCTCGGCGCGAGTTCGACATAGGAGAGCTGCGGGAGCGGCGCCGCCTCACCACCCCCGTCGTGGCCTGCCTCGCGGGGATGGCCGCGTCCGTCCTGATCTACCTGGTGGTCAACGCGGGGGAACCGTCCGCGCGCGGCTGGGGGATCACGATGTCCACCGACACCGCCTTCGCGCTGGGTGTGCTCGCCATCGTCGGGCCACGGTTCCCCGAGCGGCTGCGGACGTTCATTCTGACGCTCACCGTCGTCGACGACTTCGTCGCGCTCGCCGTCATCGCCGTCTTCTACAGCAAGGACATCGCCTGGGACGCGCTTGCCGCCGGACTCGGCATCTTCGCGGTGATACTCGCGGTGCGGTCGGCGGGCATGCGCTCCGGCCTGGTCTATGCCACGCTGGGGTTCGCGACCTGGGTCGCGCTGTTCCACTCCGGGATCGACCCGATCGTCATCGGGCTTGCGATGGGCCTGCTGACCTATGCCCGCCCGGCGGCGCGCAGTGACCTCGAGCGCGCTACCGACCTGTTCCGGTTGTTCCGCGAGCAGCCGACGCCGGAGCTCGCCCGCAAGGCCCAGGTCGGCGTCTGGTACGCGATCTCGCCGAACGACCGCCTCCAGCAGATCTTCCACCCGTGGACGAGCTACCTTGTCGTCCCGCTGTTCGCGCTGGCGAACGCCGGGGTCGAGATCAGCGGCGGCCTCCTCGGCCGCGCGCTGCGCTCGCCGGTGACGCTCGGCGTCATCGCCGGCTACCTGCTCGGCAAGCCGGTGGGCATCGCCGGCGCGGTGTGGCTGGTCAGGGTGGTCACCCGCGGCCGGGTGCGCCCGCCTGTCGGCTGGGACGCGATCATCGGCGCCGGGGTACTCGCCGGGATCGGTTTCACCGTGCCACTGCTGATCGCGACGATCGCGTTCACCGGCGAGCGCCTCGAGGAGGCGAAGATCGGTATCCTGGTGGCGGCGCTCGCCGCGTCCGTGCTCTCCTGGGCCGTCTTCCGGCTGGTAGACGTGCTGCCGGAGCGGATGCGCGCCCGTGCCGAACGCGGTGTCTCCGAGGTCATTATCGACCTCGCCGAACCCGTCGACCCGGAGCGCGACCGGATCCGGGGCCCGCTCGACGCCCCGGTGACCCTCGTCGAGTACGGCGACTTCGAGTGCCCCTACTGCGGCCGGGCCGAGTCAGTCGTCCGCGAGCTGCTCGCGGATTTCGGCGATCTGCGCTATGTCTGGCGGCACCTGCCACTGACAAAGGTGCACCCGCACGCCGAGTACGCGGCCATCGCCGTCGAGGCTGCGGCCGAGCAGGGCGCGTTCTGGGAGATGCACGACCTGTTCTTCGAGCACCAGTCGGACCTCGCCATCAAGGACCTGGTGCGATACGCGGGCGAGCTGCAGCTCGATGTCGAACGGTTCCGGGCCGACCTGCGCGCCAGGGCCGGCGCCGACCGGATCGAGCGCGACATCGCCTCCGCCGACGTCAGCAGCGTCTCGGGAACGCCGACGTTCTTCATCAACGGCCAGCGCCACCACGGCGCCTACGACGTCGCGACTCTCACTCTGGCCATAGAGGCCGCCCGCCAGACAGTCAGGTAATAACGGCGTCTGCTCCTGTCCCCCCTGTGGTGTGCCATCTCCATCCGGGCCAGTGGCGCACCGACGCAGTAGTGGATGCCGCGACCGAAAGCGACATTCCCGGACGAATCTCAGGTGACGTTATGCATCTCCATGCCGTCGAGCAGTGCGGCGGTGGACTGTGGAGTGGACCTGGAGGGCGCGGGGGCGTGTGCGCGACACTCGGGTGGCCTCGGGGCTCCTACGCCGGGTCGCCGAACTAGCCTGATGCCATGTCCGCATCCCGGCTGATCCGCATTGGTACCCGTTCCTCCCCGATGGCGCTTGCCCAGGCCGAGCGGGTCCGCGCGGAACTGGCAGCCCTTGATCCCGATCTGACCGCCGAGATCGTACCCATCACCACCAGCGGGGACAGGTGGGCGGGCCCGCTGTCCGCGCTCGGCGGTAAGGGTGCCTTCACCAAGGAGGTCGACGAGGCGCTTCTCGACGGCCGTGCCGATCTCGCGGTGCACTGCATGAAGGACGTCCCCGGGGACCGTCCGGTCCCGGCCGGCACCGTCTTCGCCGCCTACCTGCCCCGCGACGACATCCGCGACGCCCTGGTCCACCCTGGCGGCCTGGTGCTGGACCGGCTGCCGTCCGGCGCGCGGATCGGCACCTGCGCCGTGCGCCGGATCGCCCAGCTCGCCCAGTTCTACCCGCATCTGGAGACCGTGCCGATCCGCGGCAACGCCAACACCCGTCTGGCCAAGCTGGACGCCGGCGAGGCCGACGCGCTGCTGCTGGCCGTCTCCGGTCTGGAACGTATCGGTCACACGAGCCGGATCACCGAGATCCTCCCCGTGGAGACGATGTGCCCACCGATCGGCGCCGGCGTGCTCGGCCTGCAGTGCCGCGAGGACGACACCGCCACCGTCGACGTCGTCACCCGCCTGGACGACATCGACGCCCGGCGGCAGGTCACCGCCGAACGCATGCTCCTGCACGTCCTGCAGGGTCACTGCAACTCGCCGATCGCCGGTCACGCCCACACCGAACCTGACGGGCGGCTGTCCCTGCGGGCGAAGGTGTTCAGCGCCGACGGCAAGACCGTCCTGGACGCCCACGAGTGGGGCAACGGCACAGACCCGACCACTCTGGGCGCATCGGTCGCCCTGGCCCTGCTGCGCCAGGGTGCCCGGGAACTCATGGACGCCATCCCGCACTGAGGGTGTGCGCGTGCCCGACGGTCAGGCGCCGAGCTCGCCTCGTTGCCATGCCCGTACCCGGCTGATCGTGTCGATCGTCCGGGTTCCAGCCGCGTGCGGACGGACAGCGCTCTCCCCCGCGCCCTCAACGTCCGACCTCGACACCGGCTTGTCCAAGATCCGCTACTCCTCGCGTCGACTAATCGCGTCATGTGCGTAGTTTGGGTGTTCCAAGTGTTGTTGATTATCTTATGAAGATCAAATTGAAACGAGGTGGCGTCAACAGCGTTGACTACAGCGTGGTTTCACGGAAGGATCGCGGAAGACGCAAGAGCGTCGAAACGATCGATCCCGAAGGGGACCACAGGACCGGTGGAGACGGCGCAACCCCGCCATACCCGCACCCCTCGCGGCACGCTGTCCCAGCAGCTTCTGCTCGACACCGCGATGGAGATCGTCGACATCGGCGGGGTCGGTGGTTTCAGCATGCGAGCCCTGGGCGCACGTCTGAACATCGACCCGACCGCCGTCTACCGGCACTTCCGGACCAAGAACGAACTGCTCGAGGCTCTTGCGGACCGGGTTGTCCGGGGCGACGAACCGCTCCCCCACACCGGCGATCCCCGGGCCGACATCAGGGAGACCTTCGCGCAGCTACGCAGGTCACTGCTGCGGCATCCGACACTCGCGCCCATCGTGCTGCGCCGGCCGCCCGGCGGGGAGGCCAGCTGGGAACGGACCAACCACGCGATCGGCCTGCTGCGTGACGCGGGCCTGCCCGACAGGCAGGCCTCCGACGCCTATACGACCCTGCTCTTCTACACGCTCGGGCACGCTCTGACCGAAGCCCGCCACACCGCGGCAACCATCGCCAAGAAAGGGCTGGATGCCACGGTGACACCGATCACCGCGATCAGCTCGTCCGCATCCCGCTATCCGCACCTCGCCGCGGTCGCCGACCATCTCGCCGCGGACATGCAGGCCCAGTTCCACGACGGTCTCAGCCTCATCCTGGCCGCACTGGCGATCTGACCGACCCGCATTCCATCGGGTTGTTCGGATCGTCCGACAGTGGCGGAACCCAGCGCAGGCGGGCGAGGTGGCGGGCTGCGGTGACGGCCTGGTCGGCATACCGCTCGTAATAACGGGACAGCAGAGCGAGGTCCACGGCCCGTTGGATGCCGTGGGGCCAGCCGGGGTCGGTGAGGACGGCCATCAGCTGCCGGTGGATACGGTCGATGGGATCGTCGCCGACGGTGACCTGCCGGGCGGCCAGCGCCGGGTCGTCTGCGCAGATCGCGGTGGCCAGACAGCTGGCCTGCTCGGCACACAGCCGGCCGAGACGGGTGAGGATGGGGCGCAGTCCGACGGGGACCACGACGGCGGGCGCCCGCCGGTCGGCGGTGGCGGCGATGTGGTCGGCGAGTTCAGCCATCCGCTGCACCGCCGTGGCGGTCTGCAACCCGGCCACGACCAGGTGAAGATCCCCTGCGACCGGATTCTGGCGGGCCAGCAGCACCACCAGGTCCTCGTCGAGGTTCTGACAGCAGCCACGCAGGCAGGCCACGGCAGTGTGCACACCGGCGGTGTCGGCCTGTCCGGTCACCGCAGTGGTCGCGTCGAGGACGATCTGGCTGGTCTGCTCGGCGAGTTCACCCAACATGATCCGCAGACGCCGCAACGCCGCCGTGTACTCCCATCGGCGTGCTCCAGGAACGTCCATACCCCCCATCTTCCACCGTGTGCTCACGCAAATACAGTCGGTCGTGGAAACAGTCCTCCGGCGGGTCGCCGGCCGAAGCGGATGCGTCGGGGTGGCTGCCCGGTTCCGCAGGCGCCGGACAGCACGAAGATCGACAAACGTGAGGTGCACAACCACAAGGCCGGCACACCAGTCACCCGATCGTCGACCATTCGAACACCGGAATCACTCATTCAACAACAAAAAGATCGTATCGGGCCAAAGACAGAACAATCATGTTTGTGCCGCGCCCGAGGTTCCCCGCCGGATCAGCAAAGCCGATCCGGCAGGTGGAACCCCGAGTCCCCGGGCCACCGAGAACCGATCCAGCAGCGTGGGACGACCCTCGCGGGATGCATTGGTGCGGTGCGTGACATACTCCGCCGGTATGAGTGGTATGGGGGATTCGTCGGACGGCGATCCGGTGATGAACGGGCAGAACGAGGAAGCGGCAGCGCGACGGGATGCCCCGTGTCACCGGCCGGGGAATGCGACGACCCGGGGCCACCGGGCGAGCTGGTTGACGGGGAGCAGCCATGGCAAACAATAATCCGGGCCGGGAGATTCCGTTTTTCGACGGCGTCGGGGCCCTTCTCACTTTGATCCGTTCCCTCGCCCTCAATCTCAAACGGCCCCGGTCGGCACCACTGATATGCCTGGTCGCCGACCCGGGCAGCGGACCCTGGCTCGCCAGCGTACGCAACCGAGTACAGCTTGGGCTACAGCAGGACGGACCACTTTCCGTCAGGGCCAGGCTGGTCCGTACGCGCCACCGGATACTCGGGTCGGCCCCCAGGATGATCCCGCACGCCTATTTCGATCTGGCGTCGGATGCCCCGGGCCTTCCCGTGCCGGACCCACCGCATATGCTGCCGGTGCTGCACACGCTCTTCAACCAGCTACGCAGAACGCCATTCGGCCTCGGAAGCCGTTTCCGCACGTATACGTTCGCAGACTGGCTGACCCGACAGCAGCTGGATCCTCCTCCTCGGAGGTCCCGGGAGGAGGAGCTCACCGAGCGCCTGCGGGAGAAGCTCAAGGGTGCCGGCAACGGCATCGGCCCCAACCCGCTGCTGGACGGCATATCCGGCCTGGCCCGACTGCTGTTGGCCGTGCTCATCATTCTCGGGCCGAAGATGCGATTTCTGCTTTGGAGGTCCAGCCGTATCCCCATCCCGGGTCTGGTGCGCACGAGCTGGTTCATGGGGCAGCAGTCGTTTCGGGCGCTGCCCGGAGAGACGTTCGTCGATTTCGCGATCCGGCTCATCGATACTGCCACCCAGGATCAGCTCAAGCGTCTGCTGGTCGACGCCTTTCTCCATGACCTGCAGGTCGCATACCGGCGCCGACCCTGGCGGTCACGGTCGTGGCGGCGCACCGCCCGAGTACTGGTCCTCCTCGACAACGTCGCCGACGACCCACAGGGTGACCAGTTCCTGAAACTGGTCGCCGCTGTCCGCAACACCAGCAGGAAGCCCGATCCCCTCCTGCTGGTCGCCGGCTACCAGGACGACGCCGTACCGCAGTCGCCCGAGCCGTCTCCCCTGGCCGCCGCCGATGCAACGGACGCGTTCGATATCTGGAACACGGCCGAGCCACCCGGCGACATGGACTGGCGGCTGTGGTTGTGGGTGCCCACCTTCGTGCGGACACCGCCCGGGTTGACAATTGACCCGGATGCCGAAGGCTGGGGGCGGTACCTGTCCGCACCACCGCCTCCGGCGTGGGCACGCCGGCGGGTGCTGGTTTCGCTCACCCTTGTGGTCGTGCTGCTGGCAGGAATGATCAACTTGCCCACCATCGATGGCTGGTTCCATGGCTGCTGGTCACGGGCAGGTGTCTCGGTGTCCTGGGTCGACGGTCAGTGCATCGGCTACAGCGACGGCAGCTACCGGTTCAACGCCGGGAAGAAGTCGGCTCCCGCCGACCAGTTGCTCACCATACAGGGGGAGATCGCCGAGCAGAACCGGTGCGCGGCAAAGCTCGCCAGCCTTCCACCGGGACAGTTTCCGTCCAGACTCATGACGCTGGTCTACTTCGCCGGCCTCACCGGGGAGACCGAAAGCGACTGGACCGCGGCGCAGGTCACGGAACTGGCAGGACTGTTGACCTGGCAGTACACGCTGAACCAGAGACAGGACCTTCCGGAGTGCCGGCACACGGCGGGGGGCCCGTCAGAAGTGACCTCGCCCGCCCCGAGGGCGGCGCTACGCGTCATCATCGCCAACGGCGGCAGCCGGATGAAGTACGCCGACCGGGTGGCCAGTGATTATCTTGTGCCGCTGGCCTCCCACGCCGGGGAAAACGTGCTCGGTGTCATCGGGGTGGACCGCAGTACCTCGGACACCGGCCAGGCCATCACCACGCTGGGGAAAGCCCGCGTGCCCGTGGTCGCCACCACCCTGTCCGGGGATGCCATGGAGATCTTCTCGCCGTCCTACTTCCAGATGGTGCCGGACAACCAGCGGCAGGCCCAGCTCGTCACCGACTACGGCGTGAAGAACAACAAGAAAATGATCGACGTGTACTACCCACGGTCGCCCGATGACCCCAGCAGCCAGGGGTGGCCTGCGGTGGAGGACTTCTACGTCTCCACCCTGGTGCATGACGTCCAGAAGGAGGCCACCCGTATCGGGCTCCCCTATGAACTGCACGGCTGGGGGCCCGGGGAGAACACGCCGAGCTGGTTCCACGAGCAATGTGCGAGAAGCGACCGGGAAGGCCTGATTTTTTTCGCCGGCCGGTATAATGATTTTCCCAACTTCCTGGACGGTATGCATTCCTGCCTGGACCGGGTTCTTGCCGATGACTCGGTGTCGCGGTACGTGGTTCAGGCGGCAGGTCGCTGGACCAGCGCGACCGCCTTCCGCTTCGTGTCAAAAGGTGCTCCCGTACTGCTCGGCGGCGGGAAGTGCCTCAACGGAAATCTGACCACGGGCCCGTTCGTGACCAAGACCCTGAAGGATTTCTGTCACCGTCTGAAAAATATGTACGAGGCGACGGGCATAACCCGACCTCAAACGCTGTGGGCGGACGAGCGGATTGGCCTTTCCTACGACGCCGCCAAGCTGTTCGTCGACGTCGTCAACGAGAATCCGGAGATCGACAGGGATAATATCGAGAAACGGTTGCGGAAATTCTCCCCCAGCAAGTGCGAGGACGCAAATTTTTCGGAAGTTTCGTGGCCGGGGGCGACCGGATGCGTTGACTTCAGGGACTCCCAGGTCGCGCAGAGCAAGCAACTGACCATAATCTACATCGACCTCTCCTGGAAGGAGCTCCCAGAATCCGATCCGTCGAACCAGGATCCGGAGACCGACGACAACCAGCCATGTAAGTTCGTCATCAGCGGTCGGGAGCCAAGGACCAGTAACGACTGCCTCCACCTCGGCAAGTGGCCGCTCTCCCCTACCGTCGGTGGTTGACAACTGGCGCATCCTGCGGGTGGGAAAAGGACCGCAGGGCCGGGAGGCCCTGCGGTGGTCAGAGTCTGATCTGCGAACGGTCGCGGACGTACAGCGGCGAGGCGCCGGTAGGCGTCCATCAGAAGCATGGCGGCGGGCATCTCCCGTACCTCCTGGACCTTCTGACCGTTCGCGATCTCCTCCAAGCCGATGAAGCGGCCCAGACCGAACTGCCCGACGACGTCGTTCAGCCTGGAGATCAGGGAGATACCGTCTCTTTCGACACCGTCGAGGGCCACGGGTATCCCGGCATCGAAGGTGACCTCGACCTCCACCGGGTCGGCGCTGCGGTACCGGGTCCAGTGAAAGAGCGACTCTGGAATCTCTATGTTCTCGGGATCGTCGAGGCCGGCTGCTCCAACTGTCGACTTTCAAGATCGACTTTGTAACGGGGGTCGTCAACAGCGTTGACTACGGTATGGGCAAAGGAGAGGATCGCAGGAGGGGCGGATGCGTTAGAACACCCCGACCGCGCTGTCCTCAACGGCGCTGTCCTTGATGACGGTGTCCCGACCGGCCAGCTTCACAACGGCGTTCCGCGTGGCGATCGCCCGCGGGCCGATCCCCCCGATGCTCAGGGCGGCAGCCGCGGCGGCGAACCGGACCGCGTCACTGACGGTGAACCCACCGTCCAGCGCGATGAACAGCGACGCGGCGAAAACATCCCCGGCGCCGGTGTCGTCGACGAGATGGTCGGTCGCGATGGCGGAAAACTCCTGTTTCCCATTCGCGAGCAGCACCTCCGCTCCCCGAGGCCCCTTGGTGACCACGACGATCCCCCCAGCCCGACGCACCGCTTCGGCCACACCGGTCAGATAGGCGGCCTCATAGTCCGCGAACACCACCGCGTCGATGTTCCTCGCGGTCGAGCTACCGATCCGCAGAGCATGGTGGCGGACAAGCCGACTGTCGTCCCAGGAGCGGATCAGGCCTTGCGGAGTGAGCCCGACCAGACCCCGCACGCTCCCCCGAACAATGTCGTCGAGGACGATTTCCCGCGCGACGGGCGCGAGGTGCAGCACCCTGCTCTCCGGCAGCCGGTCGAGCCCCGACACGGCACCGGCGGATTTCTCCAGCCACTGGGTCCGGAGACTGTCGGTGTTCTCGTTGCGAAAGCGGGTCGTGTCCGGCGACGGCTGGATGTGGAGAAACGCCTCCGTCTCGAACGGTGTCCACAGCGGTGCCAGCTCCACGCCGCAGCCCCGCCCGACACCGGCGGCGGAAAGACCCAGACGTGCCGCTTGAACCACGGCGTAGACCATGCTTCCGCCGATGGCGAAAGAGGAGTCGGGAAGGACGTCGAGCGTTGGGTTTCCCACCGCCAGGTAATCAACGGGTGTACAGCCGGCCAACATCTCGGCAGTCCCGATCGTCATGGCCGCAACAGTACTCGCGTCGCTCTGGGGCACCTCGAAATATGTGCACATCAGCATGATGCCGACCAGCTCCAGCCGGTCGGTCAGCCACTCGGTCGGTCAGCCACTCGGTCGGTCAGCCGACCGGCCAGGCCCCGGCGCCATGCCGGTCACGGCGGCATGCAACGACGCGACCGCCAGCGCCTTTGTGATCTCCATGTGGCCGACGACACCGACCGGCCGCGGTCGGGCGGCGGCCTTGGTGTCGTCGACCACCAGCGCAAGGCCCACGCCCAGACGTCTGGCCAGCCGCGGGAGCAGGTCGGTAAGCAGCTCGTCCGGTGTGGTGAGGGATATCGCGCCCATCGGCACGCTCACCTTGCTGACTCGGGTCAGCCCACGATCGTCCATCGGAACCGCAACAAGATCGCGCAGGGACACGACCCCGGCGAGACCCCCGTCGAAGTCCATGACGGTGAACACCGTTCGCCCGGACGTGGCAACGGCCGGCTCCACCACCTCTTCCAAAGCGGCAGAGACCGTCCGCCAGCCGGCCACGATCTCGGGGACGGGCCCCATCACCTCACTGACGCGGACACCGGCCAGCACCCGGTTCGTGCGCAACCGGGACTGCTCGAGACGACCGGAACCGAGCGCGATCCAGCCCAGCAGCGCCACCCACAACCCCACCGGGCCGACCAGGAAGGTCACGGCCAGACCCGAGGCGATCAGACCCCAGCCGATGACCACCGCGGTCCGGGCCACGACGGCGTCTGCGCGTTCCCGGCTGCCCGTCCGGCGGTACACCGCGGCCGCAAGCAGCCGCCCCCCACCAGTGCGTGGCGTGGGCAGCAGCTCCGAAACGGTGAGCAGCAGGACGAAACCTCCCACCCACAGCCCGACGCTGCCGGCAAGTGCCGGCGCACCGCTGGGGGCGAGCCATCCGAGCCCGGCGAGCCCGGCTCCACCGAGCCCGCCGACGAGCAGACCGGCACCGGCGACCCGGGCAGCGGTCGCGGGTTCACTGATCTGCGTCACGGTACCCAGCCGACTACCGAAGGCGCCGACCGTGATCCCGCTGACCTCGACACCCGCCCGGCGCGCGACCGCGGCTCGGGCGAAGTCGGCGGCAAGCAGCACCCCGAACACACATCCGGCACCGACGAACCCGGCGGACAGATAGGCGATGGTGGGGCGGTCCGGCACCGTGGCGGGGAGCATGAAGGCGGATAGCAAAAAGGTCAACAAGGCGATGGTGACGGCGGCCCCGGGGCGTATCGACACCGGAGTGCGGACCGTTCCCCTCGGCGTGTGGTCAGCGGTCATATCCGTTCGATCCCCTTCCCGGGCAGGACGTATGCCGTGGGAAAAATCGCATCACCGGTTTCATCTCCTTCCAGACTTCCCGGTCTCAGGCACATACACACGGTCGAGCTCCGCGATGTTGTTTAAAATTTCGTTGCCCTCTCCCGGCCGACGCAGGGACTCGGCCGGCGCGGGACTCCCCTCGACACTCCCCTCGGCGAAGCGGCATCCCACCCTGCTACCGAACCCTCACCCGTTGCAACATAGAATCGGCGCATGCCTCGTGAATGGGACGCCCATGGCTACGACACCCTGCCGCTGCCCCACGAGCGATGGAGCCTGCGCGCCCTCTCCCGTCTGCTGCTGACCGGCGGCGAGACGGTCCTCGACGCCGGTTGCGGGACCGGCCGCGACACCGCCGCCCTGCTCGACCGCCTGCCCGGCGGGCGAGTGATCGCCGTGGACGGCTCGACCGCGATGCTTGACCAGCTCAGAGTCCGGCTGGACGGTCGGACCGACCGTTTGGAGATCGTCCACGCGGATCTGACGCAGCCACTTCAGCTGCCCGGCCCGGTCGACGCGGTCTTCAGCGTGGCCGCCTTTCACTGGATACCCGACCACGACGCGCTGTTCGGCAGCCTCGCGGCCGTCCTGGTTCCCGGCGGCCAGCTCGTCTTCGAATGCGGTGGGCACGGAAACATCGCGAGTGTCGTCCACGCCGTCGACAGCCTGGTCGACGACGTGCCGGACGTGTGGAACTTCGCGGACGTCGCCGAGACCGACGCCCGGCTGCGAGCCGCCGGCTTCGTCAACACCGAGGTGGGGCTGGTGACGGACCCGGCTGTCTTCCCCGACGACGACCTGCTGGTCCGTTACCTGGAAACGGTCGTTCTCGGGGCGCACCTCGATCGATTGCGGGTCGACGAACGGGCCGCGTTCATCCGTGCGGTCGCCGACCGGCTGCCCGCACCCGTCGTCGATTACGTGCGTCTGACCGTCCGCGCCGTGTTCGCCGGCCAGCCGGGCCCGCCGAGCAAGGTGGTGCGATCGCGCCCCGCGGAGCAGCAGTAGCCACCAGCGGGACCGGTGGCAGCCAACAGAGTGGGCAGCCGGTGAGGCTAAATGCTAACCTCGTCCTGTTTGCCACTATTGCCCGGTTTTGATCCCTGATCTCGATCCTGCCTGGACGGTGCCCATGCCGGTTCCACCTCCACCGTTACGCGATCCCCGCGTGCGTCGGGTGTGTTCCGCGGAACGCACACCCTGTCCCGTCTGTTCGGGGGCCATGCTGCCCGTCGGGCCGGAGCGGCAACGCCCGTCCAGCGGGTGGCACGGCCACCCGGGCTGGTGAGCCGTCCCGCCGACTGGGGTGTCCTCGACCTCGAGCACGACCCCACTCCGGGTGACCCCTTCGCCGTCCGGGAGCTGGCGCGACGCTTCCTGGAATTCGCCGCCGACGTCGGACATGCCCGCGGGCAGGTCATCGCGACCACCGCCGGCGGTGTCGTGCAGTCCTGGCTCGGTGCCGCCGGAGACGCCTTCCGCGACGAACTGGACGAGTTCCCCGGGCAGTTGTCCAGGCTCGAGACGTCCTACCGGATGGCCGGTCAGGCGCTCAGCGCCTACGAACCCATCCTGGACACCGCCCAGACCCAGGCCGACCGCGCACTCGCTCGTGGTCGCGACGCCCGCGCCCGCCGCGACCACGCCCAGACGCTCCTCGACCCGGCCCAGACCGCGCTGGCCACCGCGACCACGACCCTCACCAACCTGGCCCCTGCCCCCTATGCCGCCACCATCGAGATCCCCCTGCCTGACCCGGCACAGCTCACCGCGGCCCTCCGCAACCGCGACGCCGCCCAAACCCGCCTCGACCAGGCACACGCCACCGTCCACACCGCCGAGGACGACCTCGACGCCGCCCGCCGCCTCGCGCTGGCCGCCGGGCAGCTGCGCGCGAATGCCGCGCACACCTGCGTCCGGGCCATCCGCGACGCCTCCCACTCCGGCATCCACAACACACCCCGGTGGTCCTGGGAAAAAATCAGACAGACCGCGGGCGCCGTCTGGCACACCGCCGTCCAGGTCGCAAAGATCACCGTCGCCGTCCTCGGCGTCGTCGCTATGATCATCGGTGGGCCGGTCGCCTGGGTCGTGTTCGCCGCCGCCCTGATCGTCCTCGCCGACACCCTGGCCAGATACGCCAGCGGCGAGGCGTCCGGCTGGGAGGTCGGCTTCGCGTTACTCGGCTGCATCCCCGGCAGCAAAGGTCTCACCACCACTGCCGGGCTCGCCCACGGCCTGCGCGGCGCCACCCAGGCCCTCCGCGACGGCCGCGCCCTCACCGCGGTTGTACACAGCGGCGACGCCCTCACCAGCGACGCCCTCACCGCCGCCCGCACCCACCTCACCACCATCGCCACCAACCTCCGCGGCGCCCGCGCCCACACCACCACCCTGGTCAAAAACCTATTTCCCCATACAGCTGCCGTCACCCCCGACGGCCACATACTCATGGCAGCCAGCGAGCCTCTGAGCAACGCTCACCGCACCGCCAAAGAAGCCTTTACCGCGGCCGGAAAGTCGTCACACACAGGGAAAGACGGTACGGGAATTCCTTTCGGGTTTACCGATGAGATCGAACTGAGGAGCTTCTCCAACATCCTCCATACAGGTCTGCGGAGCAGGGGCTTCCCCGACGTGGTGGGCATAATGCAAGGCAGTTCGGTCACCGGTGTAAAATATACAACCGGAACACCGTTTGATGTTGGCCGGAGAAGTGATTTCGATATTGCTCTCGCGGGTGAGAACCTGTTCAACAAAGCGCTGAAGATCGGGGTCCGAGCCCGGTCCGGTGGGATGCGGACCGGGCCCTTGACCCCCCTCGAGCTTGCGCGACTCGATTTATTCGACCTACAGCAGCAACTAACGGATACTACCGGGCGAAAGGTGGCTTTTATGTTGTATAGAAACTTGGCGACTGCTGTGTCAAGAGGACCTTCGATTCCACTTCCGAGACCATGAGGACATTCATCCTCTATGGCTCTGAGCGAACAGACATCGACGGATTAGCCAATGACCTCTGTGTCGCTCTTGGAGTCACGCTCGATGCTCGCGACAGCTCGTATATCGGAGCATATTACTCTCTGGAATCCGCAAAATTCAGCTGCCTGATCGAACCGAATCTAAACTCTCCGGACGAAGTCGAGGAAGAGGATCGCTATCAGGAGCCCGACTACCGCCAGTACGATCTCCTCGTTCGGCTCACGCTGAGCCCTGGCGCCGAGCCGGTGGAGAAAATGATCGCTCAGGTCGGAGGCCTGAAACTGCTGACCAAGGATACGGCTTAAGCTGGCCCGAGAATCCGGTTCGTGGCTCACGGTGGCCACGGGACATGAGTGTTGGAGTTTCGCCTGCGGGAATACGGAAAAACTATATTCCTGCCGCGTGCATGCCTCGTAGTTCCTTCTTCAGCTCGGCGATCTCGTCGCGTAGCCGGGCGGCCAGCTCGAACTGCAGCTCCTTGGCCGCCTCGTGCATCTGGTCGTCGAGCTGGCGGATGAGCTGCGCCAGGTCTGAGCTGGGCATGCCGGCCAACTGTGCCGCGTGCCGCCCGACCGCGCCGTCGCGGCCCGCCTTCGAGGACATGCCAGGCCCCGGCACCTTCCCGCGGGACTGCGCACGACCGCCACCGCCGATGACCTCGCCCTCGGCGCTCTCCCGCACAAGGTCGTCCAGGATGTCGATGACCTTCTTGCGCAGCGGCTGCGGATCCACACCCCGTTCGGTGTTGTAGGCGATCTGCTTTACGCGCCGCCGGTTCGTCTCCTCGATGGCCCTGCGCATCGACGGGGTCACCTTGTCGGCGTACATGTGCACCTGGCCGGAGACGTTGCGGGCGGCACGGCCGATGGTCTGGATCAGCGACTTGTCCGACCGCAGGAAACCCTCCTTGTCGGCGTCCAGGATGGACACGAGCGACACCTCGGGCAGGTCCAGCCCCTCACGCAGCAGGTTGATACCGATCAGCACGTCGAACTCGCCCCTGCGCAGGTCGGTGAGCAGTTCGACGCGACGGAGCGTGTCGATGTCGCTGTGCAGGTAGCGGACCCGGACGCCGAGCTCAAGAAGGTAGTCGGTGAGATCCTCGGCCATCTTCTTGGTCAGCGTCGTGACCAGCACCCGCTCGTCGCGTTCGGCACGGATCCGGATCTCACCGACGAGGTCGTCGATCTGCCCCTTGGTCGGCTTCAGCACGACCTCCGGGTCGAGCAGGCCGGTCGGGCGGATGATCTGCTCGACCACACCGTCGGCCCGGGAGATCTCGTACGGCCCGGGGGTCGCCGACAGGTACACCGTCTGGCCGATACGTGCGCAGAACTCCTCCCACCGCAGCGGCCGGTTGTCCATCGCGCTGGGCAGCCGGAATCCGTGTTCGACAAGGTTGCGCTTGCGCGACATGTCACCCTCGAACATCCCACCGATCTGCGGGACCGTGACGTGCGACTCGTCGATCACCAACAGGAAGTCGTCCGGGAAGTAGTCGAGCAGCGTGTGCGGCGGGGTACCAGCGGCACGCCCGTCGATGTGCCGGGAATAGTTCTCGATACCCGAGCAGAAACCGACCTGGCGCATCATCTCGATGTCGTAGGTGGTGCGCATCCGCAGCCGCTGGGCCTCCAGCAGCTTGCTCTGGCGTTCCATTTCAGCGAGTCTGTCGGCAAGCTCCGTCTCGATACCGGCAATCGCCCGTTCCATCCGTTCCGGACCGGCCACGTAGTGGGTTGCGGGAAAAACGGACACTTCGCTCGCCTCGCGGACGATCTCGCCGGTGAGCGGATGCAGGTAGGTCAGCCGTTCGATCTCGTCACCGAACATCTCGATCCGGACGGCGAGTTCCTCGTAGACGGGAAACACCTCGACGGTGTCACCACGGACCCGGAACGTTCCCCGGGTGAAGGCGAGGTCGTTGCGGGCATACTGGACGTCGACGAACCGACGCAGCAGTCTGTCGCGGTCGATCTCCTCCCCGACCCGCAGCCGGACCATGCGCTCGATGTACTCCTGGGGGGTGCCCAGGCCGTAGATGCAGCTCACGCTCGCCACGACCACCACGTCCCGGCGGGTAAGCAGGCTCATCGTGGCCGAGTGGCGCAGCCGCTCGACCTCCTCGTTGATCGAGGAGTCCTTCTCTATGTAGGTGTCGGTCTGGGCGATGTACGCCTCTGGTTGGTAGTAGTCGTAGTACGAGACGAAGTACTCGACGGTGTTGTGCGGCAGCAGCTCCCGGAACTCGTTGGCCAGCTGCGCGGCGAGGGTCTTGTTCGGCGCCATCACCAGCGTCGGTCGCTGCACCTGTTCCACCAGCCACGCGGTGGTGGCCGACTTGCCGGTACCGGTCGCGCCCAGCAGGACGACGTTCTTCTCGCCGGCGCGGATCCGGCGGGCGAGGTCCGCGATCGCCGCTGGCTGGTCACCGGAGGGCTCGAAGTCGGAGACGACCTGAAACGGTGCGGTCGAACGCACAATACCGCTGGTGGGGCGGTCGACACCGGTAGGACGATCAGTCGTGGAACTCACGTTCCCTACAACACCACAGACGTCCGACAATTTCTCACCCGGCCCGCCCGTTCCCACCCGGTCATCCGGCCCGTCCAGTCCGCCCGTTTCCATCCGGTCTGGCCGGCGGGCGTTGCGGCGGTCTACCCGTGGGCCTCGAGCAGACGCGCCCACACCTCGTCCACCCTGGCGCGAAGGTCCTGCAGGCTGCCACCGTTGTCCACGAGGATGTCCGCGACCGCCCGGCGGGCGGAGTCGCTGGCCTGGTTGGCCATCCGCGCCTGCGCCTGCTCCCGCGGGAGGCCCCGGTCGGCCAGTCGGGCCAGGCGGAGCTCCCGTGGCGCCTCCACCACGACGACCACGTCGTATGCGCCGGCAAGACCGGCCTCGACGAGCAACGGCACGTCGTACACGACCACGGCGTCCGCGGGAGCGTCCGCCATACGGCGGGCCGCCTGTGCACCGACCAGCGGATGCGTGATCGCCTCCAGGCGGCGGCGGACGTCCGGGTCGGCGAACACGACCGCGCCGAGGGCCGCCCGGTCAAGTGCGCCGTCGGCACCCAGCAGATGCGAACCGAACTCCTCGACCACGGCCCGCAGCCCCGGCGTCCCGGGAGCGACCACCTCGCGGGCAAGTTCGTCCGCATCGATCACCAAGGCGCCGTGATCGGCCAACAGCCGCGCCACCGCGCTCTTGCCCGCACCGATCCCACCGGTCAGCCCTACCCGCAGCACATGACCGAGTCTGCCGTATCGCTGTCCCTTCCCCGCAGCCACTCCCCCACAGCCGGCCTGGGCAACCCAGCGGCGACACCGTCGAGGTCACCGTCGGTCACACAGCTCACATCCCGGCCGGGCCTCACCCTGAGCCGAGGCGGCGACGCTCCTCCTTCATCCCCTCATCCGCATCGGGCTTCATCACATGGGCTTCATCACATGGGCTTCGTCGCATCAGGCGAGGACCCTGGCCTTCAGCCGCTGGTATTCCTCGTCCGAAATAACGCCGCGGTCCCGTAGCTCGGCAAGCCTGCCGAGCTCGTCCGCGGGACTGCTCACCGTTCCGGCATTCGTGGGGACGTAGTTTCGCAACGCCTGATCCCGCAACGCCTGATCCTGCCTGGCCGCCCGCTCCACCGCCCGTTCGTGCATACCACCGCCCCGCACGACCAGATAGATGAGGATACCGAAGAACGGAAACAGGATGGCGACGACGATCCAGGCAGCCTTACCCCAGCCGGACAGGTCGTGACTCAGCAGGATATCGGACACGACTGCGAACAACAGGTAGAACCACAGTATGAAAAGGAAGAACCACAACAATGTCCAGAACACGCTGAGCAGCGGATACGAATAGTCGGTGTCCACGATGACCCCCTCGGCGGGACCCCTTCGCCCGGGATTCCCTCGGTCAGGGAGCCCTCGGTCGCCGCGGCCCGTTCGGCGTTGCCCGGACCCAGCCTGGCGTACATGCGGCCGATGAAGCACGAGAACCGCTTCATTCACTATGCAGAGCGACGGCGCCCGCCTCATCACCCCCACCAGGTGAATCGCCGGAGCGGCCCGCGGAGCCAACACAGAACGCGTGCCATCGGCTGGACGTCGTACCGCGGCCGCGACTACGGTTTTGTAATGCCTGAAGGTCCGGTAATGCGTGGAGCGGCGAGGAGCAGGCTCCGGTGTATGCATCCCGGCGTTCCAGCCGGGGAGCAGGCGACGGCTTCCCGGCGCCGGGACAGCAATGCAGGTAACGGGAACAACGGGTCATGACAGCCCCTGGAGAAGAGGCGTACACCGGCGAGCACCCGGTCGTATTCACCGTGGACTATCCGGCGGACCCCCGTAACCGGGTGACGGTGTTCTTTCGTATTTTCACGGTACTGCCCATCGCCGTGGTATTCATGACCGTCAGTGGCGCCTATCCCTCCTGGGGAGGTGCGGGAGGTGCGGGAGCCGCCGGCGGTCTACTGTTCCTCGGCCCGCTCCTGATGATCCTGTTCCGGCAGAAGTACCCCCGCTGGTGGTTCGACTGGAATCTGAACCTGCTCCGTTTCGAGAACCGGGTGGCGGCCTACCTGTTCCTGCTGCGGGACGACTACCCCGCCACCGACGCCGAACAGGCCGTCCACCTCCGTATTCCTTATCCGGACGCATCCCGGCTCAACCGCTGGCTGCCACTGGTCAAATGGTTCCTGGCGATCCCGCACTACGTTGTCCTGATCTTCCTGGACATCGGCATGGTCGTCGCGGTGGTTGTCGGCTGGTTCGCCGTCCTCGCCACCGGACGCCTGCCACAGGTTCTGTTCGACTATGTCGTGGGAGTGCTGCGCTGGTCGAACCGGGTGATCGCGTACGCGTTCCTCCTCAGTACCGACTCCTACCCACCCTTCCGTCTCGGCCCATGAGGCCGGAGTGATGTCCATCGATCATACGTGTGGGCCTGTGGGAAATTTCCCACAGGCCCACACGCACATCACTGGATGATCAGCTGTACTACTCCCGGCCGAACTGTTCGCGGAGCCTGCGCAACGCGTCCTCGTCGATCGCGGACGCGGGCTGCTCCGGCTCGGCGGAGGTGTAGGACGACGGCGCGACCGCGGCGGCCTCGGCCTCCTGGGCGGCACGGATCTGCGCCTGGTGCGCCTCGTACCGCTGCTGGGCCTCGGCGTACTGCCGCTCCCACTCGGCCTGCTGCTCTTCGAAGCCGGGCAGCCACTCCCCCGTCTCCGGGTCGAAACCCTCGGGGTAGACGTAGTTGCCCTGCTCGTCGTACTTGGCCTCCATCCCGTACTGGGACGGGTCGAACGCCTCACCCTCGGCGACCAGAGCACTGGTGTCGTTGGCCTGCTTGAGGGACAGGCTGATCCGGCGACGGTCCAGGTCGATGTCGATGACCTTGACCAGGATCTCGTCCCCGACGTTGACAACCTGCTCGGGGATCTCCACGTGACGCTCGGCCAGCTCGGAGATGTGCACCAGGCCCTCGATGCCCTCGTCCACCCGGACGAACGCGCCGAACGGTACGAGCTTGGTGACCCGGCCCGGGACAACCTGGCCGATGGCGTGGGTACGGGCGAACTGGCGCCACGGGTCTTCCTGGGTGGCCTTCAGCGACAGCGACACCCGCTCCCGCTCCAGGTCGACGTCGAGGACCTCGACGGTGACCTCCTGGCCCACCTCGACGACCTCGGACGGGTGGTCGATGTGCTTCCAGGACAGCTCGGAGACGTGCACCAGACCGTCGACACCGCCGAGATCGACGAACGCGCCGAAGTTGACGATGGAGCTGACGACGCCCTTGCGGATCTGACCCTTGGCGAGCTGGGCGAGGAACTCCGACCGGACCTCGCTCTGGGTCTGCTCCAGCCACGCGCGACGGGACAGGACCACGTTGTTCCGGTTCTTGTCCAGCTCTATGATCTTGGCTTCGAGCTCACGGCCGACATAGGGCTGCAGGTCGCGGACACGGCGCATCTCCACCAGGGAGGCGGGCAGGAAGCCCCGCAGCCCGATGTCGAGGATGAGACCACCCTTGACGACCTCGATGACGGTGCCGGTGACGACGCCGTCCTCTTCCTTGAGTTTCTCGATCGTGCCCCAGGCGCGCTCGTACTGGGCGCGCTTCTTCGACAGGATGAGCCGGCCTTCCTTGTCCTCCTTCTGGAGAACAAGAGCCTCGACATGATCGCCGACAGTCACGACCTCGTGCGGGTCGACATCATGCTTGATCGAAAGCTCCCGCGACGGGATCACGCCTTCGGTCTTGTAGCCGATGTCGAGAAGCACCTCGTCACGGTCCACCTTGACGATGGTTCCGTCGACGATGTCACCGTCGTTGAAAAATTTGATCGTTTTGTCGACGGCGGCGAGGAAGTCCTCAGCCGAGCCGATGTCGTTGACCGCGACCTGCGGGGTGGTCGGGGTGGGCGGTGTGGTCACGGTCTCCACGGGTCGTACGTCGGTGGTGCTCGTCAAGGGGTCGGCTCCGGACTACGGGATTCGTCGTATGCGCGAGGGCCGGATCGAACCGCCGGGACGGAGGGACAGGGAGCGTGCAAAACGAACACTGTCGGTACCGCAAACGACGCTCGAGCGGATCTGCTACGTCTGAGATCCACAGACTCTCGTGCCAGACCCAAGTCTAGGGACCGGTGTCCAAGGTGGTCAACGCCATGGGTCCGTAACCTCGTCCAGAATCACAGGATCACGGGACCGCAAGCCGGTCCGGGACCGCACCCTACGCCCCGGACCGTGGGCGAGCCCCGCTGGGAAACCGCCCGGTGCCGGGCTGTCCACCACCCCCATCTCGGGCTGTCCACCGTCCCCATCCCGAGGATCACCGGACGCTGCGAGGATCGATGCTGTGAACGGAACAGAGCACCCCGGCTCAGCAGCCCCCCGCCCGGTCGCGCCGCAGTACCCGGCGGGCCGTTACCACCCGGCGGAGTTCGGCTACAGCGACGTCGACGACGACAGCGCTCGGTGGGCCAACCGCGGCTACTGGGACGCCACCGCCGACGACTACCAGGCCGAGCACGGCACCTTCCTCGGTGACGCAGACTTCCTATGGTGCCCGGAGGGGCTGCGGGAGGCCGACGCCGGGCTGCTCGGCGAGGTCCGCGGCCGCACCGTCCTGGAGATCGGCTGCGGCGGCGCACAGTGTGCCCGCTGGCTGGTCACCCGCGGCGCCGAGGTGGTGGCGCTGGACCTGTCCGCCGGTCAGCTGCGGCATGCCCGCACGCTGTCGGCCTCCAGCGGCGTCGCGGTCCCCCTGGTGCAGGCCGACGCGACCCGGCTGCCGCTGGCCGACGCGAGCGTGGACACGGCCTGCTCGGCCTTTGGCGCGATCCCGTTCGTCGCGGACAGCGCCGCGGTCATGCGCGAGGTTGCCCGGGTGCTGCGTCCCGGCGGCCGCTGGGTCTTCTCCACGACACACCCGATGATCTGGTCGTTTCCCGACCACCCGGGCAAGGAGGGCCTGACGGTCGTGCGCAGCTACTTCGACCGGCGGGCCTACGTGGAACGGGACTGGGCCGGCCGGACGACCTACGCCGAAACGCACCGGACACTCGGTGACCGGGTCCGGGAGCTCGTGGCAGCCGATCTGCGCCTGCTGGACCTGGTCGAGCCGGAATGGCCGGCCGGTCATGACCGGATCTGGGGCCAGTGGGGACCGGTGCGGGGCCGCTTCTTCCCGTCCACCGCGATCTTCGTGACCGACAAGCCGGCCGGATCTGCCTGACACCCACCGACGGAAGCGGTCAGGGGGTCGATATCCGGAGTCCGGCGGGGCCGGCCACTGATTTCCCGATGCGGGAATGTCACATCCGGTGGTGGGAAAATTACTCCCGTGGCGCCAGGGGGTGGTGACGGGACAGCGGTCCGTCCGAGCACGACGGACGTCCTCCCGGCTGCGGCCGACAGCCCGGACAGCGTTGCAACGGACGGCGTTGCGGCAGACCGCCTTGCGGCGGACGGCGACGGGCACGGACTCGATCCGGTTGCAAGGTGGGCGCCGGCACACCGGGCGACCGCGGCAGCGGTGCGGGCAGCCTCCCCGCTGGCCGCGGCCGCAATCGTCGCCAACACCGCGAACCTGCTGGTCACGCTCGTTCTCGCCCGTCATCTCCTGCCGGTGGCCTACGGTGCGCTGGCCCAGCTTCTGGCGCTGTTCTTCGTGGTGTCCATGCCGGGTAGCGCGCTGCTCGTCGGGGTCGTCCGCAAGATCACAAACTGGCGGCAGGACGGCCGGACCGCCCTGATCGAGGGATGGGTCACCCGGGTGCGCCGCGCCGGGGTCGTGCTGACGTTGTCAGCGGGCGTCCTGGGCCTTGCCCTGCGAAACACGATCGCCTCCGCGCTGTCCCTGCCGGGCCCCGGCGGCGTGGCGGAGATGCTCACCGCGGGAGCGGCATGGTGCCTTCTCTGCGTCGACCGCGGGCTGCTGCAGTCCGCCCTCAGACATCGGACGCTGGCGGTCAACCTTCTGCTCGAAGGCCTGGCCCGCAGCGGCCTCGCGGTCGTGCTGGTACTTGCCGGCCTCGGCCCGGCCGGCGCGTCACTGGCTATCCTGCTCGGCGTGCTCGTGGGGCTTGCCCACTCGCGCCGGGTCCTGCGGCCCCGCACCGGCCGCCTACATGGCAGCCGTTCCCGCGCCGGCCACTCCCGCGCAGGCGGGCGGCGCGTCACCCGCCTGCGCGGGGAACCCGACCCGGCCGTCATCGACCCGCGACCGGCCGGCCCACCACCGCGGGCCCGACCCGACGTCATGCGCACCGTCCCCACCGTGCCGGCGAATCGCCTGACCGTCGAGGTCTGCGCCGCACTGGCCGCACTCGTCCTCCTCGGCCTGCTGCAGAACATCGACGTCCTCGCGCTCGGAGCGCACCGTTCCGCCGAAGCCGGCCCGTACGCGGCGGTGTCCGTCGCCTGCAAGGCACTGGTCTTCGCCGCGGTCGCCCTGGGCGGGTTCCTGCTCCCCGAGACCGCTACCCGCCGTCACCGCGGCGAGCACGCCCTGCATCAGCTCGGCGGGACGCTGGCGATGCTCGCGGTACCGGCCGCCGTGCTTGTCGCGGTCGCGCTGGTGGCGCCGGAGGCGGGCCTCACCCTCGCGTTCGGCCCGCGCCTGTCCGGCTGCGCACCCGCGCTCGCGCCCCTGGCCGGCGCGATGACCTGTCTGGGGGCGACCGTCCTGTTCACCCACTACCTGCTCGCCCTGGGGGAACGCCGGGTCCTCATCGTGCTGGCGGCCGCCGCCGCCCTCGCCGTCCCGGGTGTCTGGTGGGCGCAGGGTGATGCTGTCGTCACCGCTCGCATAGAGCTCGTTGTACACACGATGCTGGCGGCCGCCACCGGGTTGCTGGTCCTGGCCACGGCCCATCGCACCGCGCCAGCAGGACCGGTACCGAGACGACCAGGACGACCAGGACCGGCAGCGGTGCCAGGAGCGGGCGGCCCCAGGGCCAGGATGCACCGTGATCAGCACAACATGTGGCGTTCCACCCCCGCACACTCGCCGCGCCACCGCCGCGGAGATCCCTAAGATGCACCGGACGCGGCCCGCAAGCACCGCGCCGGTAGAAACGCCCGGCAAGGCCAGCAAGCGGCCGTCCCCTCCCGGCGGCACCCGCCGGCCGTGGACCGAACCAGGATGATTGGGTTAGACGGTGACCCTGACCGCACCATCAGCACGCCCGCGGCGTGGTCTCGGCCGCCGGATGGCCGGCCGGCCATCCATCCCCGCCGGATCACCGGGTCGCGGCCTGCGGTGGCTGCCGTCGTGGCCCCTGTTGCTGCTGGCCGCGATCAGCTACGTCCCGCTGCTGCTCACCGCGCCCGGTCGGGTCGGCGTCGACACCAAGGCCTACCTCTACCTGGAACCGCAGGAGCTGATCGGACGGGCCGGGATCATGTGGGATCCCGGCATCGGGATGGGTGTGGTCACCCATCAGAACATCGGCTTCCTGCTCCCGCAGGGTGCCTTCTTCTGGCTCCTGGACCTGCTGGGCCTACCCACCTGGGTCGCCCAGCGGCTGTGGACCGGCTCGGTGCTGTTCATGGCCGGTGCGGGCGTGCTGTTCTGCATGCGGTCGTTCCGCTGGCCGGACCGGTTCGCCTTCGTCGCCGCCGCGGGCTACATGCTGACCCCGTACGTCCTGGAATATGAGGCGCGGATGTCGGCGATCCTGCTGCCGTACACGGGTCTGGGCTGGCTGCTGGGGATCACGATCCGGGGCCTGCGCGAGGCGGTGGGGGGGCTTGCCGGCTGGCGGCTGAACGGCTGGCGCTGGCCGGCGGCGTTCGGCATCACCGTCGCCCTGGTCGGCAGCAGCAACGCCGCCAGTCTGATCTTCGTGTTGCTGGCGCCGATCCTGTGGCTGCCCTTCGCCGTGTGGGGAACCCGCGAGGTCCGGCTGGGCCCCGCGTTGGGAATGTGCGCCCGAGCCGCGGTGGCGGTCGTGGGCTGCTCGGCATGGTGGATCGCGGGCCTGGTTACCCAGGCCGGCTACGGCGTCGACATCCTCGCCTACAGCGAGACGCTCAGGACGGTCGCGAGCGCCTCCCAGGCGTCCGAGGTACTGCGCGGCCTGGGCAACTGGTACTTCTACGGCGGGGACGCGCTCGGTACCTGGATCGCGCCGTCGCGGGACTACACCCAGACGATCTGGGTGATCGTCATCAGCTTCACGGTGCCGCTGCTGGCCCTGGCCGGCGCCGCGCTGTGCCGGTGGGGATACCGGACGTACTTCGTCCTGCTCGTGCTCGTCGGTACCACGGTGTCGGTCGGGGTCTACCCCTACGACCACCCCTCGCCGCTGGGTACGGCCTTCCGGTCGTTCGCCGAGGCGTCCACCGCCGGCTTCGCCCTGCGCTCGATGCCCCGTGCCGTGCCGTTGATCGCACTCGGCCTGTCGGTGCTGCTGGCCAGCGGGCTCGCGGCGGTCTCGCAGCGCATCGAAGAGCACCTCGCACAGCGCGCAGAGGCGACACCTGGCCGCGGGCGCCGGCGCCCTCCCCGCTTGCCCAGCTTGCGCGGAGCGGGAGCCCGGCTGCCGGGCGCGGTGTCGGGTGTCGCGTGGACGGTCGTGGTCGTGCTGATCGTGGCGAACCTGAGCCCGTTGTGGCGCGGCCGGTTCATCGAGGCCGGGCTGGACCGGCCCGAGACGATCCCCGCCTACGAACGGCAGGTCGCCGCCGCTCTGGACGCGGCGGGGCCGGGCACCCGGGTCCTGGAACTGCCCGGGGCGGACTTCTCCCACTACCGCTGGGGCACGACTCTCGACCCCGTCCTGCCCGGACTCACCGACCGCCCCTTCCTGTCCCGCGAACTGATCCCGTTCAGCGCCGCCGCATCCGCCGACCTGCTGCGCGCGCTGGACCGCCGGCTGCAGGAGGGGGTGTTCGAAACCGACTCGCTCGCCGACACCGCCCGGCTGATGGGTGTCGGCGACGTGGTGCTGCGCAGCAACCTGCAGTACGAGCGGTTCCGCACACCGCGGCCCGTACCGACCTGGCAGCTGTTCACCGATCCGCTGCCGGCGGGCCTGGACGCCCCACGCCGCTATGGGCCGCCGGTGGCCGACACCCCGCAGATTCCCTTCAACGACGAGACCGCCCTGGGAACGCCCTCGGACGCCCCCGCGCCACCGGCGCTGGCCGTCTTCGGGGTCCGGGACGCCAAGCCGATCGTGCGGACGGCGACGACCGTGGCTCCGTTGCTGGTCAGCGGGAACGGCGAGGGGCTCGTGGACGCCGCGGCCGCGGGACTGCTGGCCGAGGTGGTGGCCGGGAATCGGACCATCCTCTACACCGCCTCGCTGGCCGCGGACCCCGCCGCCCTGGACCGGGCGCTGGACGACGGCGCCGACCTGCTGATCACTGACAGTAACCGGCGCCGGGCGGAACGCTGGAGTTCGATCCGGGACGGCTACGGCTACGTGGAAAGTTCCGACGCGGTCGCGCTCACACCCGACCCGAACGACAACCGGCTGCCGGTCTTCCCGGACGCGACGGCCGCATCCCAGACGGTCACCGTGCTGCACGCCCCCGGCCAACCCGCGCAGATCGCCTCGGTCGAGGCGACCGACTACGGCAACGCGTTCTCCTACAGTCCACCGGAGCGTCCGACGGGCGCCGTCGACGGCAACCCCGACACCGCCTGGCAGGTGGGCGCGTTCACCGATCCGGCCGGGCAGCGCCTGCGGATCAACCTGGCCGCTGCGGTGACCACGGACCGGATCCGTCTGGTCCAGCCGCTCACCGGCGCGCGCAATCGATGGATCACCAAGGCGACACTGCGCTTCGACGGCGGGCCACCTGTGACGGTGCCGCTCACGGACAGCTCACGACGTGCCTCCGGCCAGGTGGTGACCTTCCCCACCCGCAGCTTCACCCACCTGGACATCACCGTCGACGCCACCAACATCGGGGCGCGCGCGGACTACGCCGGCCTGTCCAGCGTGGGGTTCGCCGAGGTGGACATCGTGACGCCGGGCGGTGGCTCACCCCATGTGCAGGAGCTGCTGCGGATGCCCACCGACCTGCTCGCCGCGGCGGGCGAGACGTCCCTGGCGCACCGCCTGACGCTGCAGGTCACCCGCGACCGCGCGAACCCGGCGGAGCCGTTCAAGTCCGACACGGAGTCGACCGTCGCCCGTACGTTCACCCTGCCGACCCCACGGACCTTCGCCCTGACCGGCACCGCCCGGGCATCCGCCTACGCCGACGACCTCGTGCTCGGTGCCTCGGTCGGCCGGCCCTCCGACGGGGTCACCACCGAGTCCTCCGGCCGGCTGCCCGGTGACCTGGCGGCCGGCAGTGCCAGCGCCTTCGACGGGGATCCGGCCACCCTGTGGAGTCCCGGCTTCGGCATGCAGCAGGACACCTGGATCCAGGCCAGCTCCCCCCGGCCGGTGAACCTGTCCTCGCTGTCCCTGTCCGTGGTCGCCGACGGCCGTCACTCGGTGCCCACCGCCCTGGGACTGATCGTGGACGGCCGGCGGGTGGACACGCTCACCGTCCCGCCGATCAGCGACCTCAAGCAGCCGGGCGCGAGCCAGACCGTGACCTTGTCCTTTCCCCCCGTCCGGGGCAGCAGTATCCGTCTCGTCGTCGACACGGTACGGCTGGTCACCAGCATCGACCAGATCAGCGGGACGCAGATCTCCATGCCGGTCGGACTCGCCGAGGCCGGCCTTGCCGGCCTGCGGGCACCCCGTCTCCAGGCCACCGTGCCCGGCGGGTGCCACGACAACCTGATGACGATCGACGGACATCCAGTCCCCGTACGGATCACCGGTTCCAGCGCCGACGCGCTCGGCCGCAGAGGGCTGGGAGTGTCGCTGTGCGGTGATCCGATCTCCCTCGGTCCGGGCGACCACGTGCTGCGCACCGCCAACGGCGCGCAGACCGGATACGACCTCGACAGGCTGATCCTGACCTCGCAACCCGCCGGCAGCCCGCCGCCGGCGACCGCAGGCACGGCCACCGCAGGCACGGCGCCGATATCGGGCGCAGCGCCCGCGGGTACGTCAGACGCGGCGCCCGCTCCGGCGGTGGCGGTCACCGGCTCCACGGCAACCTCGTTCGGGCTGCGGGTCACCGGCGCGCAGCCCGGTCGGCCGTTCTGGCTGGTACTCGGCCAGAGTCTGTCCGCCGGCTGGAAGGCGACCTCGGGCGGCACGGACTACGGCAGGCCCATGCTCGTGGACGGTTACGCCAACGGCTGGCGGATCATCCCCACCGCGGCCGACTTCGACGTCCATCTGGCCTGGGCTCCCCAGCAGCTGGTGTGGCGTGCCCTGGCGGTCTCCGGCACCGCGCTGGTGTCGGGCGCCGTCCTGCTGGTGGTGACGGCACGACGGCGCAGGCGAACGGTCCGGGGTCCGGCCGCACAGCCGGATCTGCCGATGTTCGAACCGCTGGCGTCCCGCGCCGCGCGCGTCCCCGTCGCGATCGCGGTCGTGCTGGCCGCCGCCGTGGCCCTGGCCTCGCTGGTGCTGGTGAATCCGGTCGCGAGCATTGCCACCGGTGTGGGCACGCTGGCCGCCATGGTGGTGCCGCGCGGCCGGCTCCTGCTGCGGATCGTCCCGGTGGGCCTGCTCCTGGCCAGCGTGGGATATGTCGTCCAGGTCCAGATCCGTCACGACCTGCCGGTCAACGGGGAGTGGGTCCAGGCCTTCGACAAGATCGCAACGGTCTCCTGGATCGCGGTCCTGCTCATGGCCGCCGAGGTGCTTGTCACAGTCGCACAGCATCGCTACGGGAAGGCCACCGTCGGCGCCGGCGCGCAGCCGCCCGCGCCGGCTGCGCGCATCCCAGCGGAGTCCGGCCAGGACGCGGGGCAGGTAGCACCAGGACGGGCATGAGCTTTCCCGGTGGCGCGCCACCGGGAAAGGACCGTCGAGGAAAGAATCACCGGGGCTGGTCGGGATCACCGGGACCGGTCAGGCCCGCGCGCCGGCGCGGTTGTGGTCGGCGCGGTCGTGGTCGGCGCCGCTGCACGACGTGGCGTCCGCTCGCCCCGATGCCGGCGTGGTGGTGTGCAGGGCGTCGCGAAGCGAACCTTCGGCGTCCCGTAGAGCGGCGCTGGGCGGTTGATCGGGCCGGGTGATCCCAACCCCGACCGCGAACGGCGGCGTCGCAGCGGCATCCCCGCCAGTCCGCAGCCGGGAGACCAGTTCGTCCGCCTCGACGTGGCTGCCACCGGGCAGGGCCACCACGAAACGGTTCCGCGACCAGCGGGCAAGCTGCGCACCGGAGCCGGCGGCCGAACGCAGCCGGGCGGCGAAGTGCCTCAGGACGTACTCGTCTGCGTGGGCCGGGGTTCCCCCCTGCCCACGGTCGGGCACGCCGAACAGGCACACGACGGTTCCCGCCGGCAGGCCCTGCAGGATGGTCAGGAAACGCTCCCGGCTGGTCAGGCCGGTAGCCGGGTCGACACCGATCTCCCGGAGGCGGACCTGCGCCGTCCGCAGCCGCGCAAGGGTGTGGCCGGCCTGCCCACCCAGCAATGTGACCGCGCGTAGTCCCGCCTGGTCAACCCGGTTCCGTGCCACCGCCCAGCACGCCGCGACCAGGCCGATCAGACCGCCTTCACCGAGGATCGGCACCAGCAGCGCCGAGGTGATAGGAGGCCGGCGAACGACCTCGTGCGGGAACGGTCGCGACGTCGACACGTCCGCGAAGAAGACCGGCGCCCGGGTACGGAGCGCGGTACCGATACCGGTTTCGTCACTTTCAGTGAACCGTGCCTCTGGGGAGATCGTGGCTTCCTCGTCCGATCTCGTGGCGGACGTGGCCACGTGGAACACCGTCGATCCGGGGATGTCCGCAAGCAGCAGGCTGACCGCGTCCGCGTCGAGCAGGCCTCGGGACGCCTCGGCGACCATCGACACCGCCGAGTTCAGATGATCGGGATACCAGAGCTGGTCAAGCGCGCCCAGTGTGGCAGTGACCTGGTCGAACATGCGTACGGCCCGCCGGGCCTCCAGCAGCTGCGTGGCCTGCCGTCCCAACGCGGCGAGCGACTCCTTCTGGCCGGGAGTGAGGGCGCGCGCAACGCGGTCCAGTACTGCGACATGGCCGATCAGCTTGCGGTCCGGGGTAAGGATCGGCGCCGCCGCGTAGAACCGGAACGGACGGCTGGGACCGAGCGCGGCCAACCGCACGAACCGGGGGTCGCCGGCGATGTCGGGAATCTCCCGCACAGCGGGCTCGGCCGGCACGTACCGGCCGAGGGAGTCCTCCCGGGGAAGTTCGGTGATGGTCGATCCGTAGCATGCCTTGAACCACTGCCGGTCGGCATCCAGGAAGGTGACGAAGGCCACGGGAGTGCCGCACAGGCGGGCAGCCAGCGTCGCGATCTCGTCGAAGGCGTCCTCCCGGCTGGAATCGAGGATCTCGTAGTCGCGCAGGGCCCTGAGCCTGGCCGGTTCGTCCGTCGGTGTCAGGGCGACCGGTCCGGGCGTGACCGGCCCCGGCTCGAGCCCGCCGTCGGGCTCCAACTCGCCGGCAGGCTCCAACTCGCCGTCGGACTGCAGCCCCGTGGCTTTCGCAGCGGCCGGGAGCACACCGCAGGTCCCGGCGCCCAGCACGGCCAGCAGCTCCGCCGAGGGAGGCAGCGGAGACGAGATCGCCTCACCCTGCAGGAGATCGCAGCCCAGTTCCATCAGCATCCGCACAGCTCTGGTGTCCTCGACGCCCTCTCCGACGACACGCAGTCCCAGCCGGTGTCCGAGCTCCAGGACCGAGCGCACGATCGCGACGTCGGACAGGCTGCCGTGGGCGTCGGAGACGAACCCCTTGTCGATCTTCACTTCGTCGAACGGCAGCGTCTTGAGGATCTCCATCGAGCTGTAACCGGTGCCGAAGTCGTCCAGCGACAACTTGACCCCACGGGTACGCAGTTCCCTGAGCATGGCAGCGGCCCGGGCCGGCTGCGTGACCAGAGCGCTCTCAGTGATCTCAAGGGTCAGGACGTCGGCGGGCAGGCCGTGCCGGCACAGCGTCTCCGACACCAGCTCGGGCAGACCGTCACGGACAAGCATGCGCGCGGAGAGGTTCACCGACACCGGTATGTGGTGTCCGGCGGATGCCCAGTCCGCGCACTGGCGCAGGGCCTCGTTCAGCACCCACTCGGTGAGGTCGATGATCAGAGTCGACCGTTCCGCCATGGGCAGGAACGCTCCGGGCGCCAGCAGCCCCCGGGCCGGGTGCACCCAGCGCAGCAGCGCCTCCACCCCGGCGATCCGGCCGGTCCGGCAGGACCGCAGCGGCTGGTAGTGCAGCACCAGCTCGCCGGCGGCGATCGCGGTGCGCAGCTGCGCGTGCAGGGCAAGTTCCCACGGTCGCACCCCGCCCATGCCCGCGTCCCAGACACCGACCCGTTCGCTTTCGCGACCGGCCGCGTGCAGTGCCGCGTCCGCGGCCGGCAGGAGTTCGCCGAGGCTCGTGCCGTGCAGCGGGGCGACCGCGACGCCCGCGCTGGCCTCCACCTCCACGTCGACCCCGTCGATGCGGAACGGACCACGGAGTTGTCTGATCACCGTGCGACCGATCGCACGCAGGTGCTCGTGGGTGGCCGCGGGTTCGTCTGGCAGATCAACCCCGCACATGACGACGGCGAACTCGTCGCCGCCGAGACGTCCGGTCAGGGCGGGATCCGTAGCCACGTTACGCAACTGTATTGCTACTACTTGGAGTAAGCGGTCCCCCGCGGGATGACCGAGGGCGTCGTTGACCTCGCGGAACCGGTTGATGTCAAGAAGCACCAAGACGGCGTGCCGGCCGGCCTCGATCGCCGCGGTGATCGCCGGCTGGGCGACGCGGGCGAGACCAGCCCGGTTCGCCAGCCCTGTCAACGGGTCGCGAACGACCAGCAGGTGGCTCCAGCGACCGACCCAGAACACCACCAGGGTAGCAGCGGTGATCGTGAAGATGGCCATCACCACCGCCGGCGCCCCGGCGTACAGGTCGCCTTTGAGCGCGACACCCACCACCGCACCGGCGCTGATGACCAGCGCGTGCAAGAGCGCGACCCGCAGCCGATGGACCATCGCGGCATAGACGGCGATCCAGGAGTACCAGAGCAGGTAAAGGTCGCTGTCCCGACCGGGGTCGCTGCCGCCCAATGCGATCGTGGCAGCCAGCACCGAGGAGAACACCAGGATGCGGTGAGCACCCGGCCGGATCCTGGTCAGCAGTACGGCCGCGACCAGATTGACCGCGCTGATCGCCACCGCCAGCCACGTGGCGACCCGGTCCTGCCCCGGCGACCAGGGCAGCAGGGCGAGCGTCCCGAACGTGAGGATGCCTGTCACGGAAAGAACGATCAGGAAAAGCCGCCGATCCGTGAAAAGCGAGATGCTCACGGCGATCGGTCCTCCTGCCATCGGGTGGGCAATGCCACGACCGGGCGCGACACTGTCTGGCGCGACACCGCGCCCTTAGACACCGCACCCTTGTGGCCCTTGTGGCCCTTGTGAGTTCGGTCGCATCGGCTTGATCCAGGGCATTCGAACACGACAGAAGGAAACGATCCCATCGCGCAGCCACCGAAAAACTACTAATAGTAACAAAATTACTCTCCGCCAGGCCGACGAAACCCGCCTACCCGCAGCTGAGAGCAACCCACCCACTCCAAAACAGCTACAAGGAGTGAGAGAAGACCGACTCGACGGTGCAAGGATGGGAGCAGACCAGACATTTAGTTGATGTTCATGTCATGACACGGGAACAATGCCGTTTCCCCACCGTAACCCGGATCCGGTGTTCCACGCCCGGTCCGGCGGCAGGCGTCCCAATGGCTCCCCCGGCCAGGCCGCGGGCAGAGCAGGCGTCGGGCCGTCCCGGTAGGCGTCTGCCGACAGAGAGTATGTCTATGACGGACGGTGACAGAGGACGTCAGTGCGCTGCGTCATCCCACGTCCGGCCGGAACCCACGCTGACCTCGAGGGGAACCGACATCTGGTAGGCCGCACCCATCTCGGCCCGCACCAGCGCCTCGATCTCCGCGCGCTCACCCGGAGCGATCTCCAGCACGAGCTCGTCATGGACCTGCAGCAGCAGCCGTGACCGCGCCCCGTGCTCCCGCAGCCTCCGGTCGACACCGAGCATCGCAATCTTGATGATGTCCGCCGCGGACCCCTGGATGGGGGCGTTGAGCGCCATCCGCTCGGCCATCTGCCGCCGCTGCGTGTTGTCACTGGTCAGGTCCGGAAGATAGCGACGGCGTCCGAGTATCGTCTCGGTGTAGCCGTCCGAACGGGCCCGGTCTACCACGCCACGCAGGAAGTCGCGCACCCCGCCGAACCGGGCGAAGTACGCCTCCATCTGCGCGCGGGCCTCCTCCGGATGGATACCGAGCTGACCGGCGAGTCCGAACGCCGACAGGCCGTAGGCGAGCCCATAGGACATGGCCTTGATCCGGCGGCGCAGCTCCGGGTCGACCGAGTCCACCGGGATGTCGAACGCCTGGGCCGCCACGAACGTGTGCAGGTCCTCACCCGAGGCGAACGCCTCGATCAGCCCCTCGTCACCGGAGAGGTGCGCCATGATGCGCATCTCGATCTGGGAGTAGTCGGCTGTGAGCAAGGACTCGTAGCCCGCGCCGACGACGAACGCCCGGCGGATCTGACGGCCCTCGGCGGTGCGCACCGGGATGTTCTGCAGGTTCGGGTCGGCTGAGGACAGTCGACCGGTCGCCGCGATCATCTGGTTGAAGGTCGTGTGGATGCGGCCGGCATCGTCGATCATCGGGATGAGCGACTCCACCACCGTGCGCAGTCGGGAAATGTCACGATGACGCAGAAGCACGGCCAGCAGCGGATGGTCGGTCTGGGTGGCGAGCCAGGCCAACGCGTCCGCGTCGGTGGTGTAGCCGGTCTTGATCTTCTTGGTCTTCGGCAGACCCAGCTCGTCGAACAAGATCACCTGCAGCTGCTTGGGCGAACTGAGATTGAACGGCCGTCCGGCGATCTCGTGGGCCTGCCCGGTCACCGCGGTGACCTCCGCGCCATAGTGCTTCTGGAGTTCGAGCAGGTGGTCGGTGTCGGCCGCGATTCCCGCCCGCTCCATCCCGGCGAGCACCGTGACCAGCGGAAGCTCGACGTCGCACAGAAGCGTGGTGGCGCCGCGGCGGGCCAGGTCGGCGTCGAGCGCGTCGGCGAGGTCCAGACCTGCGCGCGCACGGACGACGTCCGCGCCGGCCGCGTCCGCCTCGTCCGATCCGTCGATGGTCAGCTGCCCCGTCCCGAGCGCCTCCGGGCGCAGGTCACGCCGCAGGTAACGCAGAACGAGGTCGGCGAGGTCGAAGGTGCGCTGACCGGGCAGGGCGAGGTAGGCCGCGAGTGCGGTGTCACTGGTGACACCGGCGAGGGAGAACCCGCGGGCGGCAAGTGCCAGCATGGGGCCCTTGACGTCATGAGCGGCCTTGGGACGGTTGTCATCGGCCAGCCACGACGCCAGCGCCGCGTCGTCGTCCGCGGTGAGCCCGGTGGGGTCGATCCACGCGCCGACGCCGTCGGCGGTGGCGAGCGCAAGACCGGTGACGCTGCCGGTGCCCCGGCCCCAGCTGCCCCGGACGTATACCCCGAGACGTTCGCCGGAGCTCGCGTGTTCGGCCAGCCAGCGCGCCACCTCCCCCGGCGCCAGCACCTGCGTGGTCACCTCGAAACCCTCGTCGGCCTCGGGTTCGACCGCGGCCAGCGCCGTGTACAGCCGCTCCCGCAGCACCCGGAACTGCAAGGTGTCGAAGAGCTGGTGGACGGCCTCCCTGTCCCATGGCCGCAGGTGGAGGTCGGCGGGAGCGACCTCCAGCGGCACGTCGCGGGCCAGCTCGGTCAGCGTCCGGTTACGGATCACGTTGGCCAGGTGCGCGCGCAACGCCGCGCCCGCCTTCCCGCCGACCTCGTCGGCCCGGTCCACCAGAGCGGCCAGCGACCCGAACTGCTGGATCCACTTGGTGGCGGTCTTCTCCCCCACCCCGGGCACCGACGGCAGGTTGTCCGACGGGTCCCCGCGCAGCGCGGCGAAGTCCGGGTACTGCGCCGGGGTGAGACCGTACTTGGCCTCGACCTCGGCGGGGGTGAACCGGGTCATGTCACTGATACCGCGCCGGGTCATCAGCACCGTCACCCGCTCGTTGACGAGCTGCAGCGCGTCACGGTCGCCGGTGACGACCAGGACCTGCATGCCGAGGGCCGCGCCCTGGGTGGCAAGGGTGGCGATGACGTCGTCGGCCTCGTAACCGGCGGCGGCGACCCCGGTAACGGCGAGGGAGTCGCACACCTGGTGGATGAGGCTGACCTGCCCGACGAAGTCCGCGGGCGTCTCGGCCCGTCCCGCCTTGTACTCGGCGTACTGGGTATGCCGGAAGGTCGGCACCGGAAGGTCCCAGGCCACCGCGACATGGGTGGGCCGTTCGTCCCGCAACACGTTGATCAACATCGAGGTGAAGCCGTAGACGGCGTTGGTCGGCTGCCCCGTCGTGGTGGAGAAGTTCTCGACCGGGAGCGCGAAGAACGCCCGGTAGGCCAGGGAGTGGCCGTCGAGGAGGAGCAGCCGCGGTTCGCCTGCCGCCGAGGCCGACGCCGCGCTGGCCGCCGGCTTGGCGGAAGCCGCTCGTGACGGACGGCCGACGGTCGCCTTGCCGACGGTGGAGTTGCCGACGGTGGAGTTGCCAGAGGTCGCGGTTGTGGCGGACACGACGTCAATTCTATTTACGCCCGCCGCGGGCCCAGCGCCCGGCGCGGGTCCAGCTGCTGCCACCGGCCGGTCTCGGCCGGTCTCGGCCCTCTCGGCCCGTCTCGCCACGGAACGCGGCGTGCGGCGCACTGCGGTTCGCCGGCCCGCAGGCCCCAACGTGGGTACGTAGGCTCCTGGCGTGACCGATTCGCAGACTTCGCCGGACGCCTTGTCACCGAGCGCCCCACTGGGTACGCCAGCCTTACCACGTACGGCAACGGCCTCCGGCCCGGACTCCGCCTCCGGCGACCCAGCCGACGGCAGCGCGGGTGCTGACGACGACATCGTCGTGTCCGAGCATGTGACGGCGCTTGATGCGATCAGTGCCCGACGAGGTGAGCTCGCCGAGCGCATGGGCATCACGCTTGTCGAGGCAAGCGCCGACCGCGTGGTTGCGACCATGCCCGTGGAAGGCAACCGGCAGCCTTACGGACTGCTGCACGGCGGTGCCTCGGTGGTGCTGGCCGAAACGATCGGTTCCATCGGCGCCATGCTGACCGCCGGCCCCGCCGGCGTGTCGGTCGGTGTCGAAATCAGCGCCACCCATCACCGGGCGGTGTCGTCCGGGACAATCACCGGTGTCGCGACCCGGGTGCACGCCGGCCGGACGCTCGCCACCTTTGACATTCGGATTACCGATGACGCCGAACGCCCGGTGTGCACGTCTCGCCTCACCTGCATGCTTCGCAACCGCGTGCCGACCGGTAGAAGCGTCACGACACCGACCGGCAGCGGTGACAACAGTTAGTCGGGGCGACTATCCACGAGCCGGGCAATGGGCAGTTATCTGCCCGGCTGCCCGTCCGGCCCGTCGGGTCGCTTCCGACCAGGAGTATGTGTCGACCGTCACGCGGAGAAGGCCGACGGGAAGGTGCGGCGCAGACGGAGCGCGGCTCAATCGACGAGCGGACAGGATCAAGACGGGACGGGAGCACGGTGGGGGCGGGAGCACGGATCATGGT
>NZ_CAAAFR010000088.1:0-28236 GCF_900634745.1 Protofrankia symbiont of Coriaria ruscifolia | reverse complement strand
GGCCTGAAGGCCGGGGCATCCTCCGGAGTTCTCGGTGACGCAGCCGCCGGCAGGAACACTCGGTAGATCTTCCGGACGACGGACCGCTTCCAACAGCAGACGATCCCCCGTGGGGTTACGCCTTCCGCGATGCGTCGCTGCTGGTAAGCACGGGTGCGGGCGTCATATCCGACATCCATGGGCGTGGCGTACCGGATCCCGGCACGCCACGCCGCGCAGACCTCCGCGCAGCCACCGATTCCTCCTCTCGATCACGACCACCCGACCCCTCGAACAGAGATCAGATACGAGCGATGCGGCGGCTGGCGACGAACGCCCCGGTCGATGGCGTGCCGGGAAGGCGAGGTTTCCGCCAGCCCCAATGCTCACGGAGAGCGTTTCCGCGACCAGGGATAGTGATTTGGTTGACGAATCATGATCTATTTAGGTTAACTTAACTTGAAAATTAAGCTTTCCTGAAGGAGGATGCGTGTTCCAACGAACAACCCTTCTCGCATTGCCTGTCTCCCTGGTACTCGGCCTCGCCGCCTGTTCCGACGATTCGACGACCGACACCACGACGACATCCCCGGGACACCCGGCAAGCAGCTCGACCGCAGCCCCCACCGCGCTGCCGGAGGGCGTGATCGAGCAGTACAGGACACTCGCAAAGGAAATCCGGTCCGAGGGAGGAGAAGTCCAGACCGGGCCGTGGCGGATCGCCTATATCGTCGAGCCCGCCGAAAGCTGGTACGAGGGCAGCCGCGGGCAGCAGGTGCTCCGCAAGCCCCCCGCCGGCGAGACACACCACGTAGAAGGTCACACGCCCGCGTTGACCAGCGGCGCGACTGCCACCTTCACCGACGTCGCGCTCAAGCGCTGACCATGAGCGATCATGAGGGGACGGCTCCCGAGCGGCTCGTTTCCCTGCCCGCGGACCCACGACCTGTTCCAAGCCTGATCATTACCCGGACCTCCCCGCCCGGCGGCGGGGTTCTGCCACGGTGGATCTGTTTCCTCGCGACCGGGGCAATGGTCATCCTCGGATGGGCGGCAGCCGTCTGGACCGCCAGCCACCTCACCGCCGACCCGGTCCTGCACACCGTCGCCCTGTTCGTGCATCTCGCCGCGCTTGTGGGCGGGTTCGGCGCGGTCCTTGCCATCGACTTCTTCGCACTGTTGTGGCTGTCCGGCCGACGCAGCTTCCCGGACGTCATCCAGGTGGCCGACGGCCTGCACGCGCTGATCTGGGCCGGGCTGGCGGGGCTCGTGCTCAGCGGTGTCCTGCTGCAACCGGACCTGTCCGCACCACTGACACGGGTGAAGATCGGCCTGGTGCTCCTCATCGCACTCAACGGCCTGCACATCCAGGCGGTCCAGCACCGGCTGGAACAGCCTGCCGCCGTTGCGTCCCGGATGCTTCTGACCCGATCAGTGATCAGTAATATGCTGTCCCAGGTCGGATGGTGGGGTGCGATGGCCATCGGCTATCTCAACAGCCAGAACTGACCGGTCATCGCAGCCGCCGTCGGGTCTCCTGACGGCAGGGCATAAGGAGCAAGCGGGTTAAAATGTAACAGTTCAGCGGCACACCCTGGATCCCAGCCGTACCGTACTTCGTCAACTGGCCAAGACATGCCAGCGGGAAACTCACCGTCCACGCCTGCGTATGCACCCAGGGCTTCGGCAGATTGACTTTTCGTTAAAGATCGAATACTTAAAGTGGGCGTGGTTGTTCGGTCTGTGTAAGTGATCCGGGTGATCCGCCGGTGCGTTCTTCCGGCCGACGGCATAGGGGCGCCGGTTTCTCCGTCTGCTGTCGGAGAGTCTTTTTGGATGAGCGGGTTCAGGCTGTCCGGCTACCGGCCTCGGCGCACCTCCGGCCCCGGTTTTCTGTGGGGGTGCGGCGTGTCGTTCTCATGGGAGTGGCCTCCTGCCTGGGATGGCGACAGTCGCCAAACCAAAACCAGCCAAACCAACTCACGAAGAGTGGACGCCGATGCTCCCATCTGTGACTTTACCGCCGTCGTTGGCGGTGCTGCTGACCACCCTCCAGCCGTGTTTCACCGCACCGACGTTCGAGACGTTCCGCGCCCTGGTGGGAGGAATGCTGAGCCAGACCGGCCGGCGCACGGTGTGCGGGATGTTCATCGGCTCGGGACTGTCACAGGACTGGCCCCACGACCGGGCGCACTGGTTCTTCCTCCCGCCTGCACCTGGCCACCACCATGGTCACCGCCCTGGCCGACGCACTGCCCGACCGGCGGCTACACGTGGTCGCCGACGCCGCCTACGCCGGCGAACAACTCCGCACCCTGCCCACCACCGTCACCTGGACCACCCGGCTACGCACGGACGCCGCCCTGTTCCGGCTGGCCCCACCACGCACCGGCCACTGCGGCTGACCCCGCCTCAAAGGCGACCGGCTACCCAGCCTCACCCAACTCGCCGCCACCGCGACCTTCACCCCTACCCGGGTACATCGCTACGGCCAGACCGTCACCGTGCACACCGCCACGATCACCTGCCTGTGGTACGGAGTGTTCGGGCCGCGGCCCGTCACCGTCCTCCTCGTCCGTGAACGCACCCACCGCATCCCCCGCGGCGGCTACGACCTGGCCCTGGTCACCACCGACATCACCATCAGACCCGCCCCGCTCGTCGCACGTTACGCGGCTCGATGGTCGATCGAAATAATGATCGAAGACGCTAAGCAGACCTTCGGGGTTGGCCAGGCCCGTAACCGCGTGCAACGCGCGGTCGAGCGCACCGTCCCGTTCGGACTGGTCTGCCAGACCCTGGTCATGCTCTGGTACGCCACCGCCGGCCACCATCCCGCCAACGTCACCGATCATCGCGAGCGCGCTCCCTGGTACACCACCAGGACCAACCCATCGACCGCCGACATGATCGGTAAGCTGCGACGGGTCCTGATCGCCACCAAATATCAGGTCACTCACCCCGAGCAGCCGACACCAAGGGCAGCCACCTGCCCTGTGAGATGTTTCTCACTGCCCAACCGGCCGCATTCTGTAACGTCTTGCACGGGATATTTCCCGCGACGCCACGGATTTTCCGACCGCAGCCGATGACGCCCGCAGGCTCGAGATAGACACCCGCATGTTCATCGAGAAGAAAAAGGACTGCCGCGGGTGCGCGAGGACGTGGAACACGCTCCAGAGTGATATGCAGAGAAAGTTCGGCTTTTTCGACTTCGATATTCTCTGACCATGAATTCCCGGTGCATCCGACCGGCGCGCCGTGACGGATGTGGACGGATTACCACGGCTGGGGCGAAGCCACGTCCCCGGCGCAGGGTCCACGGGCGCGAAGATGAGCGGATGGGGATGCCGCTGCTGACCGCCGGCGAGGTCGCCCACGCCCTTCATGCGGCCGGGGTCGGACGGCGGGACCCGGTGGCGGTCGTCGTGGTCGCCGGGGCGGGAGCCGGGCTGGCCTCCGAGCGGGGCGGCTGGGCGGTGCGGGCCTGCCAACCGTCCGCCGTCCTGACCGCGATCGAGACCGCCTGCGCGCCCCGGTGGGTGTGGTGGTCGGCTCGGGGGACGGCGGCGCCGCTTGTCGCCGCCGGCGTGTATATGGCCGCATGCTGGGACCTGGCCGCCGTCCACCGGGTGTTACACGGGGGACGGCGGGACGACCCCGGCGCGCTATGGGCCGCCGCCCGGGGGCTGCCACCACCCGCCGGTGACGGGAAGGCGGCGCGAGGTGGGCAGCTCGACCTGCTGGCCGCGGCGGAGGACGCGGCCGACGGGGAGGACCCGGACGAGCCGGTCCGCGGCGACGGCCAGCTCCGCCGCGACTGGGCGGACGAGACGTGGACCCGGCCCGGCCGCGGCGACCCGGCCGGTCGGCTGCGCCGGGCTGCCCGTTTCGCGCAGCTCGCCCTCGTCGTCCGGGCGGCGCAGGAGCGTGCGTTACGCCAACTGGATGACCCGCGGACGCGGGCGGGCGGCACGCGGACGGCGGGCAACCCACAGACACCGGCGGACGGCACACAGGCTGCGGGTGGCACGCCGTTGGCGGTGCTGACGGCCTGGGCGGAGTCCGCGGCGGAACTGCTCGCCTGCGAGCTGGAGCGGGACGGGCTGCCGCTGGACCGCACGGCCGCCCAGCAGATGATCGCCAGGGCTGCCGGCCTCCGGCCGCGGGACGACGCCGAGGAGGCAGCCACGCGGCGAGCACGGGACGCTCCGGTGCTGGCCCACCTCGGCGGCGGGGTGGATCTGCGTAATCCGGCGGAGCTGCGAGCCGCCCTGCTCAGCCTGGGCATCGACGTCCCGGACACCAGGTCGGCTCGACTGAAGCCGCTGCGCGACGTCCACCCGGTCGTTTCGGCGTTGCTGACCTGGCGGAAGGCCGAGCGGATCGCGACCACCTACGGGTACCGCTGGCTGGACAGCTATGTGGGGCCGGACGGCCGGCTGCGCGGCGGCTGGCGCGGCAGCGACGGTGCCGGCGGGCGCATGACCGCCCAGGCCGGGCTGCATAACCTGCCCGCCGGCCTGCGGGTCGCCGTGGCGGCCGAACCCGGTCACCGGATCGTGCGGGCCGACCTCGGCCAGATCGAGCCACGGGTGTTGGCCGCCGTCTCCGGTGACCCTGCGTTGGCCCGGGCGGCCGGGGACGAGGACATGTACGCGCCGGTGGCGGCCCGGCTCGGCTGCGACCGACCCACCGCCAAGGTCGCGGTCCTGGCGGCGATGTACGGGCAGACCTCCGGTGTCGCCGGCGCGGCCCTGCGCCAGATGCGGCAGGCATACCCCCGCGCCATCGCCTACCTGGACGCCGCCGACGCCGCCGGTCGGGCCGGCCTCGATCTGCGGACGTTCGGCGGCCGGCTGATCCGCACCGCCCCGTCGGCCCCTGCCGGCTCGGCCCCCGCAGGCTCAGGCCCCACCGGCTCGGATCGGGCCGGCTCGGATCGGGCCGGCGGGCCCCAGGTGGACACGGATCGGTCGGCGGCCGCGCGCGGCCGGTTCGCTCGCAACGCCGTCATCCAGGGTGCCGCGGCCGAGTTGTTCAAGGCGTGGGCGGTCACCGTCCGCCAGGAACTTCTCCCCCTCAGCGGCACGATCGTCCTCTGCCTGCACGACGAGCTGCTGCTGCACGTCCCCGCCGACCGGGCGGAGGACGCCGTGCTGCTCACGCACCGGACGCTGGCCGCGACCGCCGCCTACTGGGCGGCCGGAAGCCGGGTCCGGTTCGTCGCCGACGTTTCCGTGATCGACAGATGGTCGGACGCCAAGAACTGACGGATGCCGGCCACGTCCCGTGCGGATCATCTTCGTGGGACGATCAGTGCGTCACGACCTGTACCGCCGTCTCCGGTCCGCGCCGTCGCGTCCGGCCCATCGGCGGCGGTGAATCTATTGTGCGCGGTTGAGACCTCGGGCCCGGACCGGACGCGGGACAGCCGCAAACCCTGGACGGCGAATGATCGCAGCCAGTACAGTCCCGCTCGAAGCAGGCGGGTGTCGATGGGGGCTGTTCGTGAGCGTGGACGATCCGGTCGCGGGCGATGCGGAGCACTGGCTTCCGGCAATGGCGACACAGGCGCTCGGCCTCGAACACCCCAAAGATCAAATTTGCGGAAGATGCCGTCAACACCGTTGACTACGATATCCGCCTCGGCATGGATTTCTGCGGGCGTCGGCCGATCGGGGCATATGACCTGATGGTGATAGCGGCGGGTCGTGGCCGGTGGTGGCACACCAGAGCACCGCCAGAGCCTGGTAGGTCAGCCTGAACGGGACGGTGCACTCGACAGCGGTCTTCACGCGCTGTCGCGTGCACCGACACCTCCCAGGTGATCAGGCCACGGGCGTCCGCCAGGGTCTGCAACCAGGTCAGGATCGTCTTCCACGTTCCGTCCCGCTGCCAGTCCCGAAAACAACCCGTGGACTATGCGCCAGTGCCCGTAGCGGGCCGGCACGCCCCGCCACGGCGCACCCATCCGGGTCGTCATCGGATGTCGTCGGTCAACTGACGTTTCAACCATGGCGACGGACGGCCCGGTTTCTTCTTCTCCGTCGGCAGCAGCGACTCCAGCACCGCCTGCTGCTCGTTCGTCAGGTCACCCTGCGTCATACAGTGACGGTAGCCGTTTGGCCACAAAACCAGATCAAGGGGGAATCGCACACCCCTGCTCCTCAAACGGAACCGGCCCGTCGAGGACAGCGCGCCCTCCCAGCACCGGGTTCGGGGCGGTATGAGCAGCCGGTTGGTTGGTTGGTTGGTCAACGGTTCCGGGCGCGGAAGGTACGCCGATAGACGGCCGGTGAGACGCCGACAAAGGTACGGAAATGCTGTCGGAGGGAGATGCCGGTGCCGAACCCGGCTTGTCGGGCGACGAGGTCGATCGGCAGGTCGCTGCTTTCGAGAAGGTGCCGGGCGCGTTCCAGTCGCTGCCCGGTCAGCCATTGGCCGGGGGTCAGGCCGACTTCGTCGCGGAACCGCCGGGTGAAGGTGCGTACGCTCATGCTCGCGTGGGCGGCGAGCTCAGCCAGGGACATCGGTTCCGGCAGGCGTTCGAGCGCCCAGGCACGGGTGGGAGCGGTGCTGGCGGCCGATGGTGGAGGGACGGGACGTTCGATGTACTGGGCCTGTCCTCCGTCACGCCAGGGCGGCACGACGCAGCGGCGGGCCGCGCGGTTGGCGACCTCGCTGCCGTGGTCGCGGCGGACGAGGTGCAGGCACAGGTCGATGCCGGAGGCGGCACCCGCCGAGGTGAGCACGTCGCCGTCGTCCACGAAGAGCACATCGGGATCGACCTTCACCTGGGGGAACATCCGCTGGAAGCGGTCGGCCTCAAGCCAATGGGTGGTGGCCGGTCGACCGTCGAGCAGACCCGCGGCGGCCAGGAGGTACGAGGCCGTGCAGATCGACACGATGCGTGTACCCGCCGGGATGCGGGCAAGTGTGCCGGCTACCGGCTCGGGCAACTGCCCGTGGGGGCCGATCTCGAGCGGATGGACGGGTGGGATGACGATGGTGTCCGCCGCCGCCAGGATCCCAGCGGGGTGGTCGACAGCGATGGTGAAGCCCGCATCGGTGCGTACCGGCCGGCCGTCGACGGTGCAGACGACCACGTCGTAGAGCGGCTCGCCGTCTGACCCGACGGCGGCAGCGAAGATCCGCGCTGGAATGCCGAGTTCGAACGGGATGACTCCGTCCAGGGCGAGCACGGCGACCCGATGCATGGCCAGATCCTATCGGATGGTGTCTTGCGGGCCACTTCCGGAAGATCAGGTGCCGGGTCATCCTGGTGTGGTGGCTCGGCTCCCCGCACAGGGGAGACGGGGACGTGACGACCTTCCCGCCGACTGTCCTGATTTTTCTGTTTTGTCATGATTATCCTGGAAGGAACGCTGCATGAAGGCGATCGTGTACGAGCGGGTCGGGGGATCCGATGTGCTGCGGCTGGTGGAACGGATGGAGCCCGAGCCGGGGCCGGGCCAGGTCCGTGTCCGCATCGCCGTGTCAGGAGTGAACCCGACGGACTGGAAAGCCCGCCGGGGAGCACTGGGGTCGTCGCTCCCGCCAACGGGTCTGGTTCCCAACCAGGATGGCGCCGGCACCGTCGACGCGGTCGGCGAGGGGGTCGATCCCGCGCGGGTGGGACAACGTGTGTGGATCTGGGAAGCGGCCTGGCAGCGAGCCGACGGCACCGCGCAGGAGGCGGTGGTGCTGCCAGCGCGCCAGGCGGTGCCGCTGCCCCTGGACGCCTCGTTCGATCTCGGGGCGAGCCTCGGCATCCCGGCCATGACCGCGCACCGCGCCCTCACCGTCCACCCGGACGGTCCGTCCGTCCTCGGACCGTCCGCGCTGGCCGGCCGGACCGTGCTCGTCGCCGGCGGCGCGGGAGCGGTCGGGCACGCCGCGATCGAGTTGGCGCGCTGGGCCGGAGCGAACGTCGTCTCCACCGTCAGCTCTCCGCAGAAGGCAGCGTTGGCCTCCGCGGCCGGCGCGCACCACGTCATCAACTACCGCACACCGGACGCAGCCGAAGCGATACGCAAAACCGCCCCTGACGGCGTCGACATAGTGGTCGAGGTGGACCCCATCGTGAACGCCGAGCTCAACCAGCAGGTCATAGCCCCGAACGGAGTCGTCACCATCTACGCCGACACCAGCGGCTCGCAGCTGACCGTTCCCCTCAGGCCGCACATGTTCGCCAACACCCGCCTACAGTTCGTGCTCGTCTACACGATGCCCGACGCGGCGAAGCGCCAAGCCGTCGGGGACGTGAACGCCGCCGTGGCCGCGGGCGCCCTGCGGGCCGGCGAAGACGCCGGGCTGCCGGTACACCGCTTCCCGCTGACCGAGACAGCCGCCGCGCACGACGCGGTCGAGGGCGGCGCGGTCGGGAAGGTGCTCATCGACATCCACCATGACGAACAGCCGGAGCCACCGACCTCGCAGTAATCGCCGAGCAGGACCTGCGTTACGGCGACGCGGACAGTTCAGCCCTCTCCGGTCGCGGCGCCCCCTGCATCCTCACGCTGAAACGCAACCATCCTGGCCTGGTCGTCCGGCGGGCCGCTCTGCCATGGAAGGAGATCGGTCCCGGTGACCGGGGCAGCGACCGCGGCCCTGCTGCTCACCGCCGGGAACAATCCGGACCGGCTGGCCAACGCCGCTCTCCACCGAATCGTCATCGTCCGGCTCCGCTGGCAGGCCCGTACTCGGGCATATCAGCGGAGCCGGACGACGGAAGGCCGGACCCCTCAGGAGACCGTCCACTGCTTGAAGCGGTATGTCGCCCGGGAGATCTACCACGCACTCCCGCGGGCAGCTCTACCGATCACTTCAGCGAACGCAGTCATGGCGCGGCCGAACAACGGTCTTCTTGGGTTGATGTCACCGGTTGCCGGGCTTGTCGCCGCTCTTCGGTGTCCTCGGATCACGATTAGCTCCTTCTGCAAAGCGGCCGCTCAGGGGGCCGAGCAGCTCACTTCTCGAGCATTTCATCTGAGGGGTGGGTTTATTTTCTTCGATCCGATTTCCGACACCCTGCCACGCACGCCCATCCGTGGCCACGGCTTTGTCACCGCAGCCTTCCTTGGCCTGGCGCCCGCGGAGCTGAAGACGGGTCGCCATTGATCCGCCGGTAATCGCGAATCGTGAGTTTCATCTCCCGCTCCATGGGTGAGGGTGTTCTGGTCGATCGGGTCCCATGGCGCAACGGTCAGGAGGAGTGCTTTCCCGCCGGTTCGCCGAAGTCGGCGGTGTGCTCGGTTGCCCAGTCCGCGAAGGTGAGCGCGGGGCGGTCCAGGATCTGCGCCACGGTGTCCGAGGACGGTCCCGGCTGCGTGGCGTAGTCGGCCAGGGAGCCCAGCAGCCTGTCCGGGATGTCTTCGGGAAGACCCTGGGCGAGCATCGCCCGGCGGACCTGGTCGGGAGGGAGTTCCTCGAAGGACAGCGGTGTGCCGAGGGCCTGGCCGATGAGGCGGACCTTGTCGCGTTGGGTGAGTGACTGCGGGCCGGTGAGCAGGTAGGAGTGTCCGGCGTGGTCAGCGTCCACCAGTGCCCGTACGGCAACCGCGGCGATGTCGCGCTCGTGGATCGTTGAGGTCGCCGCGTCGCCGTAGGCGCCGCGCACAATGCCGGTCGAGCGGATCTGCGGCGCCCAGGCCCGTGTGTTGGAAGCGAAATCGGTGCAGCGCAGGATGGTCCATGGCAGGCCGGAGGCGGTGACGGCGTCCTCCACCGCCTTGAACTCCTCGGCGAAGCGCCGGTACCCGGCGGGATGTTCCACGGTTACTGCCGAGAGCGCCACCACGCGCTGCGCGCCGTGCTCGGCGGCCAGTGCCAGCAGTTCGGCGGTGGCGGCTCCAACTGCGCGCGGGCTGACCAGGACCGCCTCGACCCGGCGCAGCGCCGAGGTCAGCGTCGTCGGGTGGGACGGGTCGCCGCCCACTACGGCGGCCCCGTCGGGTAGCGCGGCGGTGGCGGGATCGCGGGTGACGGCTACTGCCTTCTCCCCCTCCGCCAGCAGCAGGTTCACCACCTCACGCCCGACGTTTCCCATCGCCCCGGTAATCAGGATCATGGTAACCCCTTCATCTGTATAGGTGGCCCTCCTCAGGTACCTTGTTCCCTGTAGATCGAATAATACGAAAAGGATATCATATGGATTCCATATCTCTTGGGGATGCGGACGCAAAACGGCACCGACGGCGACTGAACACCGCGATCAAGGAGTCACTGCGCGGGCTGAGCATCCAGCTGTCCCTACTCAACCATCAGGTAAGCGGACATGTTGATCTCAAGGACGTCGATCTCGACTGCCTCGACATCGTCACCCGCGTCGGTCCGCTCAGCCCGAGCGTCCTCGCACGACGCGCCGGGTTGCACCCGGCCACCCTGACCGGCATCCTCGACAGGCTCGAACGCGGCGGCTGGGTGGCTCGCGAGCGTGACCCGTCCAACCGTCGCGCCGTCGTCGTCCGGGCCCTGCGTGACCGCAACGCGGAACTGTTCCGCCTCTACTCCGGGATGAACACCTCGATGGACGAGATCTGCGCGGGATATGAGGACAGCGAACTCGAGCTACTCGCCGACTTCCTGCGCCGCGCCACGGAGGCCGGACGAAGCGCCACCGACGAACTGGCCGGTGGCTGAGGTGAGAAACAAGGGGACTGTTGCGTTGGCGAGGTCCGTCGTCCTGGCATCCGGTCAGGCATGATCAAGCGATGCGTCGACGTCCTGCCCGCTGAACGCAACAGACCCGCTACGGCGAATCCGGTTATCAACCGGAGGCGACACCGAACACGATAAGGCCAAGAACGAAGACACACCAACGCCCATACCGATCGCCTATTCGACCGTCGAGCATGAGGTTTTCTCTGCGCTGTCAAGCCTGACGAACTGCCTCGCGAACCGCCGGAACGACTTCGCGCGCCCACCTGCCGAGTGCGATGTCGGGCGGCGTGCCATCGTTGACCGGGAAGTACACGAATCCCGCCGCACCATGCGCGAGTACCGCTGTCGTAAGTTCGTCGGTCCATTGCCTGACCGAGCCACCGATCCAGCGTCCGGAATCATCGCGGGTAGCGGGCAGCGGCGACGTCGCGATGCGGCCGGGGATGTTGTAGATGGTCGCGATCTCCAACGGATCCCTGCCGGCGGCCGCGGCCGCCGCATCGATGACGGGACGTGATTCAGCAAACCGCTGGCTCCGCCAGTCGGCGGCATGACCCGGAATCCAGCCGTCGGCGAGCCTCCCCGTGACCGCCAGCGATTTCGGGCCGAGCGAGCCGGTCCAGATCGGCGGGGTCGGGACCGGCGCCGGAACGAGGCCCACGACCTGATAGAACTCCCCGTCAAAGGTGACCGGGCCGCCGCCACCGGAGAGCGCTTTTACCACGGTGATCGCCTCTTCCATCGCGCGAACGGCTGATGCCGGCGAGAGCCGTCCAACCCCCAGTTTGGCGATTTCCTGCCACAGTCCACCCGCACCGATCCCCAGCACGACGCGTCCACCGGACAGCGCAGACAACGCAGTGATCGTTCGGGCCAGCATCGGTGCGGGGCGACTCGGCACGTTGGTGACATTCACCGCCCCGGCGATGTTTGTCGTCCTGCCGAGGACGACCCCCAGCGTCGCATAAGCATCCAACCTGTCGGCAAAATAGGGATGATCGGACACACTGACCAGATCAAGCCCTTCGCGATCCGCCTGCGCCGCGTGCGCGAGCAGCGTACCCACCTCGCTGACTCCGGTCTCAAGACCGAACCCGAACAACACATTCCGCTCCACCACCGGCGATCACTCCTCCCTGCGTCGAGCCTCGACGCACCGATCAAGACGCTACTGCGACGCCGAGCAGATCGAGATAGGTATCGACGAACAGATTACCTTTCATATCCGAGATCGGCCCGGCACCGAGGACGCCCACTTCGGGTGCTCGGCAATGTCGTCCAGAGCCTTTGCCACGGTGATACCGCCGTACCCGCCGCCAACCACAGCCACGGTTGAAGCCACAGCACACCTCCGAACACATCGATTCATGTCCTACCGGCTTTCATTTCTTACCGGCCAAATTGTGATCATCAGCAATTCGAGGTCCCGGCGAAGCTGAGCGTCCTGTCCAGAGTCACGAGGTGACCATCGAGGTCACCTCCCTCACCCTGACGGCCTGCGTGCAGCCCAGGAAGGCCGGGCGAAGACTGGTAGGGGCAGGGCCACGATACCGATGGCTCACCGCTGTTACGTTCGGAACGTGAGCGACAACGAGCTGGGTATGTTCCTGCGTATCCGCCGTGAAGCCGTCACCCCCGCCGAGGTAGGACTGCCCGCCGGGCCCCGCCGGCGTACGCCGGGCCTGCGCCGGACCGAGGTCGCGACACTCGCCGGAATCAGCGTCGAGTATGTGACCAGGCTCGAACAGGGACGCGACCGCCGGCCGTCCGCGCAGGTACTGTCCACCCTGGCCGACGCACTGCGGCTGACCACGAGCGAGCGCATCCACCTGCACCGCCTCACCAAAGCAGCCGACGGCGGCTTCCCGTGCACGGGCAACGCGACCCCGGCACGCATCGTGCGACCCACCGTGCAGGCACTGCTCGACCGTCTTGAGCCCGCCCCCGCCGTGCTGCTCAACCGGCTGAGCGAGATCCTCGCCTACACGGCCGGTTACGAGCGGCTGGCAGGACCGATCGGCCTGCTGGATGGAACACCGCCGAACCTCGCCCGATACGTCTTCACCGACAACCGGGCGCGTACCGCCTACCCCGACTGGGACCACATCGCCGACGAACAGGTCGCCGCGCTCAAGCAAGGGCCATTCCAGACGAACCGGCATATGGCGACACTCGCCGACGAGTTGACCGTCTCCGCCGGAGAGGCCTTCGCGCGGCGAGTGGACACCGTGCCCGGACTGGCGACGTCCAGCGGCGTCATACGGCTGGCCCACCCCGAGGCGGGCGAGCTACGCCTGGCATACGAAACACTTGACCTACCCGCCGACGACGATCAACGTCTGATCGTCCACCTCCCCGCCGACGGGGCGACATCCGCCGCACTCGACCGCCTCAACAGCCGCCGGCCGGACACGCTGCGCGTCGTGTCCGGCTGACGCGGACCAGGCCGGGCTGGGCTGGGCTGGGCTGGGAACGCAGCAACCCGGCCATGTTCCCGTCGGTACCGGCAAAAAGCGGGTTGTGGGTCATGTCTATGCCGAGAAAATGCTACGAGATGCTCCTGCCAGCTGATGGCTTCGGTTCGTACGCGACCGACCTCCAACATCAATGCCAAGGTGTTCGCCTGCTGGGGTGTCTGTGCGCAGGTGCCATAACTTCTCGCGGAGAAACACGTGCCACCAGCGCCACGGACGCAAGGATGGCGCGCTTGTCACTGCCAGCGGCAAAACAACACCGTAGCGCAACCAAGGTCGAGGCGGCGGGCCAGTGTCGGCCCAACGGGACCGAGCTATTCGGTACGGACTCCCGGGCAGCTCCGCAGGAAGATTCGTCCGACGTGGCCGCTCGCTGCTGCCAGAGCGATTCACACATCAGATACCCGTGCTTCATTTCTGCTCCACAAGCGTGCACTCTCCCGCCGATGCAAGGTATTGTGCATATATAATTTACGCCTTTACGCTGACTACATGAATGGTGCATCGCCACGTCCGAGGAGAGGTTCCCGTGGCCGAACGACGACCCGATTCGAGTGCTCGCAAATCGCGTGCCGAGCAGGTAGCCGCTGATATCGAGGACGAGATCCTCCAGGCGCGGCTGCCGGTCGGCGTACACCTCGGCCGCCGTGCCGAGTTCATGGAACGATTCGACATCAGTCCGACAATCATGAACGAGACGCTGCGGATCCTGCGCAACTGGGGTCTGGTGGGCGTGCGTCCGGGCACCGGCGGTGGCATCTTTGTCGCCAGCCTGCCTCCACAGCTGCGACTGGGAGCGATGGACCTGTGGTTTCACGACTCCGGTACGCATCCCCTCCAGCTGTTCGAAGCCCGGATGCATCTCGAGGCCAGCCTGACTGCTGTCGCCTTCGATCGCGCAACCGCCAGTGATGTCGATGCGATCCAGGACGCCTACGACCACATGGCCTCGGCCCGGGACGCGCGCAGCTACGTCGAGGGCACCATGCGCATGCACCGCACGCTGGTCACCGCCGCGCGGATCCCGGTACTGGACGGCATGCACCAGAGCGTGATGGCCTTACTCAAGGCCACACTGAGCCGGGCGACGTTCATCGATGGCCACGAGCCGATGCTCCAGCACAGCCTGGACGTGCACTCCGGCATCATCGAGGCGATCCGCACCCACAATCGCGTCGCGTTCGACAAGGTGATGAAGATCCACAACGACAACCTGATTCGAACCGACGATCCGCGACGGTCTCCGGACACCAGAAAAGATCTCCCCGGACACCAGAAAGGATCTTCGTCGTTGAAGCGCCCGGCCCACCGGATGAGCTGACCGAATGGTTCCTCATTCGTGTTCATCGATCACGGCCTCGCAGCCGGCCCCGCGGGTGATGGTTCAGAGCCACCCACCCTGGAGCCCCTTGGGGCCTCCGGTCGCGCGAGGAGGGTCATGATCGCGCGACCTTCGGCCATCATCACGGCCTCTGCCGTCAGGACCTGACCGGCTGTTTGACGTCCGCGTCGGCAAAGCCACCAGAAGGTTGCTCGGCCCGTGGGTCAGCGGATGTCGCACTCTCGCGACGTCGGTTCTTCGAGCCTTGCCGCCAGACCGCGAAGGACACAGCGGCGAGAAGCGCGACGCCGTTGAACATGTCGTTGAGCCACTGGACTCCGGTGACGAACTCCAAGCCCTGCACGCCGGTGGCGAGGACGTAGACGGCGAGCAGCGTGCCCCAGACGTTGAACCGGCCAGGCCGTAGCTGCGTCGAACCGAGGAAGACCGCGGCAAACGCCGGCAGCAACAGGGCCGGGCCGAAGGTGAGGGACGGTCCGGACAGGGAGGCGTAGAAGACCCCGGCGACTCCGGCGATCGTGGCGGACGCTGTCAATGACAGCCACGTCCAGCGGCCTACGCTGATCCCGGTGAGGCGTGCGGCTTCCGAACTGCCCCCGATGGCGTACAGGTAGCGGCCCACCGGCGTGTGGTCGAGAACCCACCAGACGACGAGCGCGAGCACGATGAGGTAGAGGACGATGATCTGAAAACCCAATACGGTGTTCTGGGTGAAGCCGGTCCATGCCGAACTGACCGGTGGAAACGGCTGAGTTCCTCCCGAAATGATCGCCTGGATGGCAGCGACAACGGTGGCCATGCCGAGCGTGGCGACAAAAGAGTTGACTTTCAGTTTGACGACGATGAACCCGGACACCGTCCCTATCCCGACCGACACGGCGATCGCCACAAGAATCGCTGGGGTCATACCCACGTGGTGCACGGTCTGCAAGCTGACCACGAGCACCTACGGTTCGGGGGGAGGAACGCGAGGCCGGCCTTCATCGCGAGATCGGGCCGCAACGACGGCAATCGCATCTCTCCGACGCGGACCACGCCGGCCTGTCTGGGGTGGGCCCCGAACAGGACCGACAACAAGCTTTCCCGCCCGGAGCCGGTGATTCCCGCGAGCCCTACGACGTCGCCCGCCCGTACCTCGAGAGAAATCCGGTCGATCGGGCCGGCCGAGACCGCATCGGCGACCAGAAGCGGCTGGTCATGCTCCATCGGCAGTTCGTCCGACACGCGGTGTATGTCCTCGAACTCCGTGCCGACGAGAAGGGAGATCAGCTCCGCCCGGTCCACCGATGAAACCGGGAGGCGGGCTACCCGGTGACCGTCGCGAAGCACAGTGATCGCCGTGGCTACCTGGAAGACCTCGTCCAACCGGTGTGTCACGTAGAGAACCCCGACCCCACCAGCCGCCACCGTGCGCACGATCGACAGCAGCTGCTGAACCTCCGCGTCCGGCAGCGTGGCTGTCGGCTCGTCGAGCACCAGCAGCGACACCGGTGCGGACTCGTCCTCCCGAAGCGCGCGGGCAACCGCGACACCGGTGCGCTCGGCGGGCGACAGCTCGCCGACGAGGAGATCCGGGTCGAGATCCAGTCCGATCCGGCTGAGGTCTCGGCGTGCGTTGCGCCGAATCTCAGCCTCACGGACGGTGCCCCATTTCAGCGGGAATCCGGCGACCAGCGCAAGGTTGTCGGCGATGGAGCGGGAGTCGATCAGACCCAGGTCCTGGTGGACGAACCGGCAGCCGAGGGCGTACGCGGAGTCCGGCGAACCCAGGTCCAAGGTGCGGCCGGCGACGGTGATCTCGCTGCCCGGGTCGGGCCGGTGATACCCCGCCAGGATCTTAATGATCGTGGACTTGCCCGAGCCGTTCTCACCCAGCATCGCGTGGATCTCACCGGCGGCCACGTCGATGTCCACGCAGGACAGAGCCGCGTGGCCGAAGAACGTCTTCGACACGCCCCGCATCGCGAGCGCAAGCGGCCCGCGATCCGAGGCGTCCTCAGGCCGAACACTCACCGAATCTTCCACAATGCCTTGAACTGGTCTGCATAGTCCGCCGGCTGGTCATAGCTGTCGCTCGGCGGAAGCTCGTTGTCCTTCGTCAACAGCCCGACAGGGGGGAACCCTTCCTTCGCGGGAATCGGCAGGCCCTGTGCATGACGAATCGCCGCGTCGACGACGTGCCAGCCCCCAAGGGTGGTTCCGCCGGTGACTGCCGCGAACTGCCCGCTCTTCAAGCCTTGTTGTTGTGCCGTGGTGCCGCAGCAGCCCGCGAGCTTGACCTTGCCGCTCAGGCCGGCGGCAGCGAGCGCGGCGGGAAGAGGCTGCACGAATGCCGAGTTCGAGACGACGACGTACTTGATGGAAGGATCCTTGCGCAACGCCGAGACAATCTTAGTGTTGATCGTACCGTTGGCCACGTCCGGAATACCAGCCTTGATCTTGGTTACTTCACACGCGGAGCAGCCGCTGGCGACGGCGGCCTCGAACCCGGTCGCCACCGCCCCAACCCACGGATAGTCGGGGATGCTCACCGACAGCACCTTCCCCTTGGCGTTTGAATCCGAGATGAACCAGGCCGACAGGAACTGACCATTCAGAGCCGCGTACTCAGAGTTCCCGACATTGGCGATGATCGTCGAATTGCTGTCTGCCGGGCCGACGAATACGGGAATGATCGGGACACCAGCTTGCTGGTGCTGAGGGACACTTGCCGACCAGAGGGCGTACGGCATAGCAACGACGGATACGGCGACGGGGTTGTACCGCAGCGCCTGCGTGAGACCGGAGGTCAGTGTCGAGGGGTTCGTCGACTGGAAGGGGATCGACTTGAACTGCCAACCCGCGGCCTCCGCGGCGGCCTGCATGCCGGTACCTACCACCTGACACTGAGGTTGTTCGCACTGCAAGTACACCAGCGTCTTGCCCGCGGGCGGAGGGGACGCCAGCGGTTCGGTGATGGAGATCTTGGTCGGCGGCGTGAGGTATTGCTTGATGAAGGCGTTGGCCTTTTCGACCTCGCTGGACGATCCGCCGCTCGAAGCCGTCGACGAGGAGCTGCTCGACGATCCGTCGCTCCCGCTCGGCGTGGACGAGCTGCCACAGGCGGTGATAGCCGTGACTAACGCGACACCGAGACCAACAGGAGGCGTAAGCGCTTAGAAGCCACGGGTCCACGCGCTCCGCCCGTGCGTTCTCCGTTGAATACTCTATGGGTCGTTGGCATTTCTGTGGTTCCACCTTTCTTGGCGCCTGAAGTCGCTGACGGTGGTCGCCAGCGTCGGCTTCCGGCGGGTGCTGACACTTCAATGCGGCATGTCCGCGATCCGGTCATGAGTCACGCGGGTGTGCGTCCGGTGACTGACCGGTGTTTGGAATTTCGCGTTCTACTCCCTGGAAATGGCTGGTCACCCGCGGATGACTGCAGCAGGAATTCTGGTTATGGATTCGCCGCTACGGACAGTCCGCAATCGGCACAGACCCCGCGACCACGGCCGTCTTGCGGTGGGACGTGGGAGCGCCATGCGACGTGCCGGTCCGGGCACGGGAGCAGGGGGCCGAAACCGTGGATCCGACCAGGTCGGGACTCGTCGAGTTCAGCGGCGTCCAGGCAGGCGGCGCCTGCACGCCGAGTCATCCAGCGAGTCGGGTGCACCCTTGCGCAGGGACATCGTGTGATGCGATGGGCAGAGCGTCGATGACGCCATGACCACGGTCATCGGCAGGTGCCGATCCGGTAACGGCGACCGTGACAACACGATCGGGCGACAACTGCTTCTCCAGGTTCTGGTGGCGGCTGGCGGCCGATGCGCAGGTCAGACCCGACGTGTGACCTCGGTTACGTCCGGAAGACTGGGCATGATGCATACACAATGCAAGGGGCATTTGTGGGTGATCGGTGAGCACCGAACGGCCGGGCAGACGGCGAGACCGCGCTCGACACGGCGCGCTCGGGGATCGGCTTGGTGCTGCTCGGGCTCGAGCACAACTCCGTAGCAGAGCTCTCCAGCGAGGACGTGCCGCTGCCCGCGAGAAAGGTAAAGGTACAGGTGATGCCGCCGTGCGGGGACGGCCCGGCCTCTTGAAATCCGACCCCCACCAGAACAGCGGCGAGGTCGGTACACAGCCCGAACGCGATCGGGAGCCGCCGCAGCGGCCGGATACGAAGTCTCGGCCTCTCCGATTCGAGCAATGCGTTCTGACGGGAACGCCAGTCGGAAGAAAATGCTATCATGGCTTCCATGAATCATCCTCATGACAGGGCATCCCCTTCACTTGATTCCCACGGGTCGGATGAGACGAAAAGAAGAGCGCCAGAGCTCGTCGTTCTTCTCAGCCCTTCCGGGGATGCTGTCGGGGCCACTTTGAAAGCGACTGTCCACGGGCCTCAAACGCCTTTACACCTGGCATTCTCCTGCTATGTTTTCGACGCCGCCGGCCACGTACTCGTCACTCGGCGCGCTCTCGCGAAACGAACGTGGCCAGGGGTGTTGACCAACACTTGCTGTGGGCATCCGGCACCCGGTGAGGACTTCCGGACGGCGATCTCACGACGGCTGGCCGAAGAGCTGAACCTGCACGTCCAGCGTGTCGACCTCGCGCTACCGATGTTCCGCTACCGCTGCGTGATGGACGACGGCACAGTAGAAAACGAAATCTGTCCAGTGTTTTTCACACAGGCATCGGGAACTTTCCGGATCAACCCGGAGGAGGTCGCGCAGGCGTATTGGATCCCGTGGTCGAAGTTCTCCGACGACGTACTGACCGGTTCACTCCCGATATCACCCTGGTGTCGCCTACAGGTGGAACAACTACACGCGCTCGGGCCCTCGCCGCAGGACTGGCCGGTGGCACCGGACGAGGCTCTACCGTCGGCCGGCCGCGGCACTGGTTTACGCCAGATCTAGATCTGGCACACAGGCCTCCCTACGACCGGCGGCCTTCTGATGTTTTGTTCCTCGGCCGATGCGCCGTGTCGCAATCCTCACAAGAGATGTCAGGCGGTGGCAGCCGGCGGTCGGCGGTGACGGAGCAGGCGCCGGGCGCAGTCGAGCATGTGACCGCGTAGCTCCTCATCGCTGATGCTCGCGACCCGAGGTCCGAACCCGGCTTCGCGCAGCCCGGAGAGCAGCATGCTCGCGGCCACGATGGTGCCGGGATCGGGATCGGGTCCTGCGAGCAACGCCATGAGCCGGGTACCCAGTTCAGGAAACGCCATGTGTTCGCTCAGGATGTGCGCGACCGTGAGATCGCCCTGCAAGACGGCGTAGAGGGACCGGTTACGAACGATCAGGTCAACAATGCCGACCAGCACGGTCTCGACCTGAGCGGCACGGGAACGCTTCCGCTCGGCGTCGCCCGCGATCACGGCGAGCTCCTCCATCCCCGGGCTGACCACCGCGAGGACGATGTCGTCCTTGGTCTTGTAGTGGTAGTAGACGGCGGCCTTCGTCACACCGAGCGCGTCCGCGATCATCTGGAGCGAGGTTCCGCTGACGCCTCGCTCGGCGAACAGGTCCAAGGCCGCCGCGAGCAGCTTCTCCCGCCCCGCTCCCGTCCGGGGAACTGCCGGTTCAAGCTGTGTCGGCACCGCCTTCGACCTCCTGCCTGTTCAGGCGACCTGGATGCCGCCACCAGCCATCATCCTGCGAAACAGGTCCGCCGTGGAGGCCTCCTTGCACGCCGTCGATCTTAATGCTAGCCGAACGGCAGGCCATCTACTAGCCAATCGGCTTGCTATTTCCTTGACGAACGGCTAGCTTTTCCCCTCGATGAAACCTGACGATCGGCTAGTGACTCCGGCAAGCGGCGCGTAGCTGCACCACACTTCCCACCCGAGGAGAAGATCCGTTGGCCACCTACCTGTACCGGCTCGGACGCGCGTCCTACCGCCGCCGGCGGCTGGTCGTCGTCCTGTGGGTCGCACTGCTGGCCCTCATGGGAACCGGCGCGGCGACCCTGTCCGGCCAGACCTCCGACACCTTCTCCATCCCGGGGACCGAGTCCCAGAAGGCGATCAACCTGTTGGAGGAACGCATGCCTGGCGCGGGGGCCGATGCGGCCACCGCACGCGTGGTCTTCACTGTTACGGAGGGTTTTCTCACTGATCCAGCGCACGAACAGGCCATCGCTGAGGCCATCCACCGGATCGCCGCCACACCACAGGTCGCCCAGGTCAGCGATCCGTTCACCCACGACGACGTCTCCCAGGACGGGCACACCGCCTATGCGCAGGTCGCCTACACCGTGCAACCGATCGAAGTCACCGAGGACTCCAGACAGAGTCTGTTCGCCGCCGCCGAGGCAGCCCGCGACGCCGGGATCAGCGTCGAGTTCGGTGGCACCGCGGTGGAAGGGGCGCCCGAACAGAGCCTCACCGAGGTCATCGGCCTGGTCGTCGCCACCGTCGTGCTCGTCATCACCTTCGGCTCACTCGTCACGGCCGGACTCCCCCTGCTGACCGCACTACTCAGCGTGATGATCGGCATGGGATGCATCCAGATCGCCACCGGGTTCATCGATCTCAGCTCCAGCACCTCGACGCTCGCTCTGATGCTCGGTCTGGCGGTCGGTATCGACTATGCGCTGTTCATCACCTCCCGCTACCGGCACGAACTCTCCCTCGGACTCGACGGTGAGGAAGCCGCGGGTCGCGCGGTGGGCACCGCGGGTTCGGCGGTGGTGTTCGCCGGTCTGACCGTCGTCATCGCACTGGCCGCGCTATCGGTCGTGGGTATCCCGTTCCTGACGTCGATGGGGCTCGCCGCCGCCGGCACTGTGGCCGTCGCCGTAGTCATCGCGCTCACCCTGCTGCCCGCAGTGTTCGGCTTCGCCGGCCGGCGACTCGTGGGCGGCCGCATCCCTGGGCTGCGTGCCCGCGACCCCGAAGGCGACAGCGCCGCCCCCACGATGGGCGAACGGTGGTCACGCCTGATCGTGCGGCGTCGCGGCGTCGCCGTCGCGCTGTCCGTCCTGGCCCTGGGCCTGCTGGCCGTCCCCGCGACCGATCTGCGGCTCGGTCTGCCCACCGACAGCACGGCCGCGCCGGACAGCACCCAGCGCAAGGCCTACGACCAGCTCACCGCCGGGTTCGGAGCAGGCTTCAACGGTCCTCTCCTGCTGGTGGTGGACAGCTCGTCCAGCGCCGATCCGCACGCGGCGGTCGAGCAGGTCTCCCGTACCGTCGCCGGACTGCCGGGCGTGGCCACGGTGACCGCGCCGACGTTCAACCGCGCGGGCGACACCGCGACGCTTGCCGTGACCCCCACCTCCGGACCGAGCGAGGCCGCCACCGAGGATCTGGTGCACACCATCCGCGGCCAGGCAGACACGATCAAGACCGCCACCGGCACCAGCACCTCGATCACCGGCGAGACCGCGATCAACATCGACGTGTCCGAGAAGCTCTCCGACGCCCTCCTGCCCTACCTCGCGGTCGTCATCGGCCTGGCGTTCGTGCTGCTCGTCCTGGTCTTCCGCAGCATCCTCGTGCCGCTGAAGGCGACCGCGGGATTCCTGTTCAGCGTCGTCGCCACCTTCGGCGCGGTCGTAGCCGTGTTCCAGTGGGGCTGGCTGATGAACCTCTTCGGTGTCGAGACGACCGGTCCCATCGTCAGCATCCTGCCGATCTTCCTCATCGGTGTCCTGTTCGGTCTGGCCATGGACTACGAAGTATTCCTGGTCACCCGGATGCGTGAAGAGTTCGTCCACGGCCTCGAAGCGGATGACGCGGTGGTCACCGGCTTCCGGCACAGCGCCCGGGTCGTCACCGCAGCCGCGATCATCATGATCAGCGTTTTTGCCGGGTTCATCCTGTCCGGCCAGGCAATCATCCAGTCGATGGGCTTCGCGCTCGCCTTCGGCGTGCTCGTTGACGCGTTCGTCGTACGGATGACCCTGGTACCGGCGGTGATGTCCCTGCTGGGACGACGCGCCTGGTGGCTGCCGGCGTGGCTGGACCGGCTCCTGCCCGACATCGACGTCGAGGGCAAGCAACTCATCGACCGGACGACCGTGCCCGACCAGCGCGAACACCCCGTCGCACCCGCCGGGACCGCGTCCGCGTCCCACAGCATACATTCGGTCGATCTACACCGCTGATCCTGGAACCAGGGGGTTCCCGCTGCAGAAGTCGCCGGCCGGACCGGTGATGGTGGACTCGGCGTTCGGCGGCCCGTACCGCCATGTCCCGCCACCCGGCGCGGTCAGCTCGCAGAACACCTCGTGTGACGGCTCGCCGGTGAGAGCGAACGCGCACGGCAGGAAACGGTGCGCCAGCCCGAATTCTTTTCCGAAGATCTTTTGTGACGGTCTCGGAAATGTGACGGCCTCAGAAAAAACTGTGCCCGTCCCGCATCCCACCCGGGGTGCGGGACGGGCACCCGCATCCGGCTGCCCACGGACAGGCTTGCCGCCGGACGTGGCGACGCCTATCCCCGTGTGAACGTTCCCACCGCGCCCACCCATTAGCACGTCTTCCGCACGTGCGTGCGGTGGGAATCTATTGATCGTTCGCGGGTCGTCCCCGAGATTCCCTCGAGACCCGAAGGTGTCCGAGCGGGCACGGCACGTGTCGTGCCCGCCGGGATCGAGAAACGGCCGGTGTTCCTGAAGCCTGTTGACGGCACATGCGACGACGTTGCGCAGCGCGTCGGCCTCAGCGTCAAAGACAGGTGGCCGTCCACCTCACCATCCGCGCCGGACCCTGTTCCTGACCGGCCCGGCCGACTCGGGGACAGCCGCCTCGATCGTGCGTCGTCGCAGGTGGAGACGGATCACCTTGCTGGAGCACGCCGTACCGGCCACGACCTGACCGGGACGGATCCCGGGCCTACCGCGCCACGACACGACATCCAGATGGTCGCCGTCACCGGTGCGCACCCGAGGCTGTCGTGGCGCTGCCCGACCCTGGTCACCCACGCCAGGGGCCGGCAGCAACTGTCGGCAGCCAGGGGAATCTTTGTGGCCAGCCCGCCAGGGGAATCTTCGCCGTTGGTAGCAGTGGCTCCAGTACCGTCCACTGCTCGTTCGTCAGATCACCCCGCGCCATACAGGGATCGTGACCACTCGGTCACAAAACCGGATCAAGGTGGGATCACACGCCCCCACTTTTCAAACACGCCTGGCCCTCGATCGTGATCGGTTCGGGCGGCGCGCCCTCGGACAGCAGCCACCGCACCAAGGACACCAAACCCGGCGGACGGAAGGTCTCGTCGGATCGCGCCAGCTCGTCTATCCCCACCATTTCGCGGCCTTGATGATCGCCCGCTCACTGGCCGTCATGTTCTCCCCGGCCAGCCGGGTGTACCGGCTTTCGCACAGGAAGTAACGCTCGCGGCCCAGCACCGGGCCGCGGTCCGGGAGCACCACTTCCAGTTCCCGCACCCAGACGCAAGCGCCGATCGCCACGTCCACCAGGCCTGTCTCCTCGTAGAGTTCCCTCGCGAGCGACTGCTCGGGGGTCTCGCCCGGCTCCATGCCACCGCCGGGCGTCACCCAGTACCGCAGTATCTCCGGGTTCCGCGGATCCACCGGCTCGGTGTCCTCGCACCTCAACAGCACGATTTCCTTGTCGTCATTGAACACGACACCACGTGCCGAATCCCGTATCTGCATACGAGCCTCCCCATGTACCGAAATGCAATGCACTCGCGGTCGACGATGACGACTTCACGTGTCATTTCGCGTGTTCCTTCAGCCAGCGACGGATCTCATCGATACCAGGGAAGCCGACCTCCCTTCGCTGGTAAATAACATCGCCCTGGCACGTACTGTATCTGTCGAGAATGCCGATCCGCCGGAAGAGAACACCGCAGCCAGACTCGGCGACGGCCTCTGCCGCCACACTTCCCAGAGCGCCTATGATGTTGTGGCGTCGCAGGTGAGAATCGGTAGGCCCGCCCTTGCCATCTCCCGGACCACGCGGTAGTCAAAAAGTCCCCGCCGATCCCCTGGAGATCTCTTCTCGGTCCGCGAACGTCAGTTCCTCGCCCCGCACCTCACAGCCGATCCCGCTGGTCCGCCCGGAAAGGATCCTGCGCTGGCACCGCCCACTCATCCGCGGCCACCGAACCCGGCCGCACCAGCCACCCCGTGCCCGCCACGGTTGGACGGAAGGCATGTAGATCGCCTGGTGCGCTGACACGTAGCGCAGAAGCCCTGGTCGGAGCCTACGGACGAGTTCCGGGCACGGACAGGATCCCGCGGGCGGACGACGTGAGAACATCGTCGCCGGAGGAGCCTCACGCGACGGCCTACGGCGAACCGCTCGGAGGCGCGGAGCTCGACGCACTGGCCGCCGAGCGCCTGATCGAGGAGCTGGAGCGGGAGGGCCTGCTTGTCAGTGCGTTCGACAGCCGCCGTCTGCAGATTCGTCTCGGCCATCCCATCTACGCAGACGTGCTGCGGGCGCAGACATCAGCCGTGCGGGTCGGCGCGATGGCCCGCTCCCTCGCCACCATCGTCGAGCGGGCCGGATGCCACCGACGCGACGACCTCCTGCGGATCGGGCTCTGGCGCCTCGACGGCGGCGGTGGACAACCCGACGTGCCGCCGTCGAGGCGGGGGCCGGCTTCGACGGCCGGCTGCTCGCGGCCCAGACGGCCGCCCTGCAGGGATGGGGGGAGGCGGCCGAGCGTGAGCTCGCGGGCTGCGTGGCGAACGACGAGGAGCGTGCGCGCGCGGCGATCGCCCGGATCGACGTCCTGTGGCTCTCGCTCGGCCGGATGCAGGACGGACTGCGCGTCGCCGAGGAGGTGGAGGCCGCCATCGCCGATGCCGGCCTGCGGACGGAGGTCTCGAGCCACCGCGCCGGGCTGGTGCTGGGGAGCGAGGTGCCGCGGGCCGCGGTGCGCGTCCTGGAGCCGCTGCTGACCGGGGCGCAGGGACGGTCGCTCGTGTGGATGGGCGTCGTGGGCGCGTTCGGCCTCGGGCGCCTCGGCCGATTACGCGAGGGTCTGGACGTGGCGGACCGCGCGCATGAGGCCGGCGTCGCCCTGACGGAACCTGACGACTGGTACCCGTGGTTCAACCTCCACGCCCGCTGTGAGGTCCTCGTGCAGGCGGGCCGGTTCGCGGACGCCGAGCGGCTGGCCCGCGAGCAGCACCAACGCGGCCTTGACGAAGGCAGCAGCGAGGCTCGGGCCTGGTTCCTCTGGAACCTGTCGCGCACCGTCCGCGATCGCGGCAACGTCCGCCCCGCGGCCCGCGACGCCCGGGAGGCGGTGACCCTGCTGCATCGGCTCGGGCGGCTCGGGGTCCAGCACACGCTGCTCTCACTCCTGGCCCAGGAGCAGGCGCTCGCCGGCGACGCCGCCGCGGCGGGACACACCGACCGCGACATCGCGGCCGAGTTGCAGCTGTCCGTGCGGACCGTCGGCAACCGCCTGCAGCGCGTTTACCACAAGCTCGGCGTGTCCCGGCGGACCGACCTGGCGCGCCTTCTCCGCTGACCGCGCCGACGGGCAACGCACCGCGCGCGCCGTCCCCGCACTCGTCCGCGGACGCCCGCTCGTCTGCGCCCAGACAGAGTAGGTTTCTACTCTGTTGTGCCCGAAACGGCCGGTGTTAGCTTCCGGCCATGGTCATCACGGAACACGCGATCACGAGTGCTTCGGAGGGCGTGGAGCGGCGCATCGGAGAGCTGCGTCAGCGCCACCCCGTCGAACCGACCGTCGATGAGGTCCTCAGCACGAAGCTGCGACGCCGGGGGCACGACGTGCACACCACCCGCAGCGTGGAGGACATCAGCAAGCATCTCCACGCTTTCCTCGCCCACCGGCTGGACGGCCCCTTCACCATCAGCGGCCTCGCCCGGCTGCCGGGCGGCGCGTCGAAGGAGCACTTCAGCTTCGACCTCGAGTGGACGGAGAACGGCGAGCCGCGCCGCGACCGCATGGTGCTGCGGATGAACCCGCCCGCCTCCGTCGTGGAAACGCACCGCCTCCGGGAGTTCCAGCTCCTGCGGGCCCTCGACGGCGTCCTGCCCGTGCCGCGCGCCTACTGGGTGGCCCAGGACCGCGCCGAGCTGGGCGAGCCCGCGATGGTCTGCGGCTTCGCCCGTGGTGTCGCCGCGCCGACAAAGGGCGAGCGCAAGGCGTCCGGGCTCGGCACGGCCTACGGCCCGGGGCTGCGGGCCAAGCTCGCCCCCCAGTTCGTCGCCCACCTGGCCACGCTGCACACCCTGGACCCGTCGACCGTCGCCCTGAACGCCTTCGGGGTGGTCGAGGCCGTCGCCGCTGTGTCCCGGCGCCTGGACGACGCGTGTGAGCGGATCGGGCGCGACCCGCGGTCACTGAAGCTCTACGCGATCGTCATCACCGCTCCCGATCTGTCGCCGGAGGAGAGCTGGCAGTCGTCAACGCACGGATGATCACACACCTGGACTTCGACGGCGTCGGCGAGCGGCGCTGTTGCATCCGTCAAGACTGGCCGATCTTGGCCGTAAATCTTCCGGGAGAGTCGTCATCCAGAGCCGGTCCGGGGTGTCTGGAGCCTCCGTGATTCGGTCACATGGGCTCCATCGACGGGACGATCTACAGTCAAGATCATCGGTAATCGGTGAACGCAACAGTGCCGGCGGGGGCCTCAGGCCGGCAGGTCAGCACTACCCCGCCGCGAGCCCACACCCAACCCGCGCCTCCTGAAAGGCGGCCCGACGGCCGTCACGCACCCCGGGATCGACGCAGCCGTCGCTCACGGCGAGGATTACGGAGGCCCCGACAGCGGCCATCTGACTGCGATCGTTCGCCGCAGCACGTTCGATCTCGTCGGCGAGCATCGCGGCCCACCGGCTGAGGCCCGCGGCGTTCACTCCGTGGGGCGGCGCGGCCGCGTAAGGCACGAGGTGGTCGGCACTGCGCCGGAACAACGCCGCAGCCCCAACGTCGTTGCCGCGGGCAAGGTGGGTCAGGCCCACGGCAAACTGGGCGAGACCGCGCCACAACTCGCGTTGTCCGTCGGGCGCGACCTTCCACACGGCCTCCAGCACCTCATGAGCCTGAAACGGCCGACCCGACTCGATCAAATGCTGTGCCCAGGCGAGAGCCTCAACCGGCGGCACCACCAAGTCGACAGGGAGCGGGTCCACCCCCGTCTCGCCGTACCCCAGCGGGCGCCCCAGCGCGTCTCGCGGCCGAGCGTTGCGGGCACGGCCCCGGACATCGCGGTCGCGCAACCCCGGCTTCCCTTCCACATCCTCACCGTACGCGCCTGCCTCCAGCCGGCCCACGGCAGCGACCGGCTACAGCCCCGTCGCGGCCAGGCCCATCGGGCTCTGTCGCTCGGCGAACGCGACGACCTGCCGCGCGACGGTCTCGAGCTGGAAGCGGGTCTGGTCGTCGACGCATTCACCATTCTCGTCGAAGACTCGGTTCGAGGCGTTGATCGCCGCGCCGAGCGGGCTCGGCCATCCCCGGAGCGCATGGACGGTCGCCCGCAGACCGGCCAGGGTGGAGACCGTCGCCTGCCACCCGTACGCCACCGCCACGCAACCGACGGGAACGCCGTCGAGGTAGGGCCGCTCGGCGTCCCGAAGGTCCTCGATGTAGTCGAGCGCATTCTTTATCATTCCGGAGATCGCGCCGTGGTAGCCCGGCGACGCGACGATGACGGCGTCCGCTTCCCGCACGGCCTCGTCTGCGCCCGACGTCCAGTACTTCCCACCGTTGATGCGCCACCCGCCGCCCGCCGCCCGCCACCGCTGCCGCCATGCTCCTCGGGCAGCTGCACGCCGAGGAATCCGGCCTGCCCGAGGAGCATGGCGGCGGCGGTGGCGGGCGG
>NZ_CAAAFR010000087.1:0-5000 GCF_900634745.1 Protofrankia symbiont of Coriaria ruscifolia | reverse complement strand
CTGAAGGTCCCGAAATCACCGTCCGTCCGGGCGGGAAGCGCATGCTGACCAGGGACGATGCGCGGTGAACCCCGAGGCGGGGGCGCGTCGAACGACATCGAACATGTGTTCCGCCGACCTGGTAGTGCGGGTGTCGCGGCCTGTGCGCGTGGCAGGCGGGTTCGGCTGACCGTCGCACGTTCTCTTCGGGGGGTTACGGATGCACCATCGAGTGGTGTCTCACGCGTGATACATTCATGATCATGACGGAGGTGGCGGTTCGGGATCTGCGCAACCACGGCGGCGAGATTCTCGACCGTGTCGCGGGCGGGGAGTCGTTGACGGTGACCCGGGACGGCCGTGCGGTCGCGGAGCTGCGGCCACTGCCTCGCCGTCCCCTGCCGGCAGCCCTGCTCCTGGAACGGTGGCGTCGCCTGCCGGCCGTCGATCCTGCGCGGCTCAGAGCGGACATCGACAGTGTGCTGGACCCGGCGCTGTGACACGTCCGCCAGTGGACCACGAACGTGGAGTCCTCGACACCAGCACCGTGATCATGTTGTCGCGGATCGAGGACCCGGCCAGCCTTCCCGCGGAACCGCTGATCACCGCGGTCACGCTGGCCGAGCTTTCGGTCGGGCCGCTGGTCGCGACGACGGACGGGGAACGCGCCGCCCTCCAGACTCATGTTCAGCAGGCAGAGGCCGACTTCGACCCGTTGCCCTTCGACGCGCCGGCGGCCCGGGCGTTCGGACGTGTGGCGGCCTCGCTGCGGCGGGCTGGCCGCAAGCCGTCGGCCCGTGCCTATGACGCCATGATCGCGGCGACGGCCCTGTCCAACGATCTCCCGGTGTACACGTGCAATCCCGCCGATTTCGCCGGCATCGATGGACTCACGGTTATCGCGATCCCTGTACCGGATGCGCCCAGTCCGTAGAGCATTCGCCTCATGGCTCTCCCTGTCTCTCGTGGCCAGGAAGACCGTGCGTCGCTATGGAGTGCCGTCACTTAACCGGCTGTTCGAGCCCTGCACCGCAATGTGCCCGTCCTATCCTTGCATGGGTTTTCGGCTACGGCCGGTGGCCGCGTCGGCAAAGCGGTCGGATAGTTTGCATAGGTGTTGGGCAAGTTCTGGTGGCGATTCGACATCGAAGTCGATGTCGAGCATGCCCGCAACGAGCGCGGCCAGGTCGACGCCCGGCGGGCGAACAACCGGATCGAATCCGACCACAGCCAGCTGAAGGCCGGACTGCGGCCGATGCGCGGACTGAAACGCCTCCGTTCCACCCAAACGGTCAGCTCCGGGCGCGCCTTCGTGCAGAACGTCCGCCGTGGCCACTACGAACTCGGCGTCGAGGCCGAACCGCACCTGCGGCTGTCGGCTGCCTTCACCGAGCTCGTCCTGGCGGTCTGATCAATATTCAGGCAGGGTCCGCCATGTCCTGCTTTCCCACAACGCAACAGACCCATCGAACACCGTAACGACATCCGCGCCTTCAAGGCGTTGTGCGCGAAGGCGGGCCTCCGGCCGGTGCGGCTGCATGATCTTCGACACACCAGCGCGAGTCTCCTGCTCGCCCAGGGGCAGCATCCACGGGTCGTGATGGAGGTCCTCGGGCACTCGCAGATCAGCGTCACCATGAACGTCTACAGCCACGTCATGCCGTCCCTGCTCCACGACGCGGCCGGCGCGATGGGCCAAGCGCTCTGGCGGGACGAAACGGAAGACGACGGCCGGGACGAACGGGAGACAGCCTGAGCCAGGCAGAACGAAGCGATCAAAATTTGGTTACCCGGCCTTCGAGCCGAAACATGCTAAATCAAAATAACGCTCTGACGCGAAGATTCGGGACCGAATCTTCGCGCACCATGGTGCGCCTCGAAGACGGCGCCGCGTTGCTGACCTACTGTTTTGTGGGTGGAGCTGAGGGGATGGAACTTGAACCCCGATCTCGCCCGCTACCTGCGGAAACGCGGCTGATTTCAGTCCTTGCCCCGACCCCTGGGCAACGAGCGAGGAACGGTTCGGTCCTGGTTGAGTTCCCGGAGACAGCACAACAGGCTGGTCGGCCCCCGTCGGCGATTGGCCGAAGGGCCAGGGACAGAGCGCCACGGGCGGAGCCAACGCCCGTCGGCCTGTCCGAGGCCGCGGAATCGCGGACGCCGATCGGCCGGCTTGTGACCCATCCCACGTTGAGGGATATGTCGCATCCATCCGGCGAACCGTCACCCCAAGCCCCATTCTGGGGCCACACCGGCACGGTCCGGGCGGTGGCCGTCACCCCGACGGCCGACAGATCATCAGCGGCGGTTACGACGGCACGGTACGGATCTGGGACCGCGACACCGGCACCACACAAGCCACCCTCACCGGCCACACCGGCCACACCGGCACGGTCACCGCGGTGGCCGTCACCCCCGACGGGTTTGAGATCGTCAGTGTGGGTGATCAGACGATCCGGGTGTGGAACCGTCACAGCGGGATACAGGTCCGCGGCACCGCGACCGGGGGCGGGCCCCGTCCCGGCGAGGCGTGCTTGCCGGGATACGCAGCGACGAGCCCAGCGACGTCGACCTGCTCGACATCGCCGAGGACGTGGACACGCTGGCCACGCTGATCGCCGCGTCCGGCACCGAAGCACCGCTGGCGATCGCGGTACTCGGCGAGTGGAGCGCCGGGAAGTCCACGCTGTTACAGCAGGTACGCGGCCAGGTCGACCGGCTCGCCGCCCTGTCACTGAACAACCTCGGCCGCAGCACATACGCCGCTTCGATCCGGCAGATCACCTTACCATCGGCTTCCGTCAATCCGGCACACTCCTCAACGTGCCGCGCCAGGGAGGCGATCTACCGGGCGGGTAGGCGCTCGAAAACTTCGTCGAGACTCCAGCAACCGTATGACGCGATGAGGCCCGGCCGGCCACACGGCCGGGCCTCATCGCGTTGCGTTCGTGCCGGGCGGAATCGGCCCTGATTGCCCGGCTATGCGAGGAAGCGTCGGGTGATGCCGCCACCATGGGCGCCACCCACCAAAACCGGAACCGAGAAGACGATCAACGGCTACGAAAATCTTGGCAGAGCCGTTAACTTGACACTCCCCACGTGTATATGAGATATGCGGAGAGTGTTGCCCGTTGAGGCGGGACTGTCGGGGTCCTGTCAGAAAGATGACCGGATACCGCGCCTGGCAAAGAGGGGGTAGGCCCCTGCCCGCGTCGTGGACGATGCGGTAGGAAGGAAATGTCCAGGGCCGTCTTCATGTCCGAGGGAGCGGCTTGCCGGTTCCGCATACGAGTCTCCTGCTACCAGGACATTCATTCCGATCGTGTTGCCGGACAGAAGCTCGATGGCAACGTGACGGGTCGCACATGTTGACACGGTGAGGGTTGGCGAAAGGGCCTCGTACAGATGTTCAGGTGGGCACGCCGCCGGAAGGCCAGAAATGACGGCGAGCACGAGGAGCGACCGAAAGTCCCATCAGCACAGGCAGCGAAGCCTGCGGTGCCGCCTGCCGGTGCCACCCAGCTGGCGGCTGAACCCGCCGCGCCGGTGCAGAAGGCTGCGCCGTCCTCGGAGGGGGCGGGGGATGTTCCCGCCGTCTGGGCGGTCGGGGACCGTGTCCTGGGCCTGTATGAGGTGAGGCAGGTCCATGAGCAGGGTGGGATGGGTCTGGTCCACCGGGTGCGTCACCTGGGCTGGAACGTGGACCTGGCGGTCAAGAGCCCGCGGCCGGAGCTGTTCGCCGGCGAGGCGGACAAGGAGCGTTTCACCCGGGAGGCGGAGACCTGGGTGTCGCTCGGGGTGCATCCGCATCTGTGTAGCTGCCATTACGTGCGCACGCTGGGCGGGATCCCGCGGGTGTTCGCCGAGTACGTCGACGGCGGGAGTCTGCGGGAGTGGATCGACGACGGCCGGCTCTACCGGGGCGGGCCGACCGAGGCGCTGGCCCGCGTCCTCGACATTGCGATCCAGGTCGCCTGGGGGTTGGAGCATGCGCACGGCCGGGGGGTGGTCCACCAGGATGTGAAGCCGGCGAACGTGCTCCTCGACGGTGAGGGCACGGCGAAGGTCACCGACTTCGGGCTCGCCCGGACGCGCGGCCTGGCATCAGGGTGGCGGCCGGCCGCGGCCGGCGGCGCGAGCGTCCTGGTCAGCAGCGGGGGGATGACGCCCGCCTACGCCTCGCCGGAGCAGGCGGCGGGCGAGGCGGTGGGCCGCCGCAGCGACGTGTGGAGCTTCGCCGTCACCGTGTTGGAGATGGTCACCGGGGAGGTGACCTGGCGGGCCGGGCCGGCGGCCGGCGCCGCCCTCGCCGACCACCGCGCCCGCGGCCCGGCCGACCCGAGCCGTCCCCCGCTGCCGGCGCGGCTGGCGGATCTGCTGGCCCGCTGTCTACGGAACGACCCCGCCGGCCGGCCGGGAGGCATGGCCGAGATCGCCGCCGAACTCGCCGGCGTCTACCAGCAGGAGCTGGGTCACGCGTTCCCGCGGCAGACCCCGCGGGGAGCGGGACTGCGGGCGGACGAGTTGACCAACCGCGCGCTGTCGATGCTCGACCTTGGCCGGGCCGAGCAGGCGGAGCGGTTCTTCGACGAGGCGCTGGCCGCCGACCCGCAGCACCTGGAGGCGACGTACAACGCGGGGCTGCTGCACTGGCGGGCAGGCAGGATTCCCGACGACATGCTCGTCGCCAGGCTCGATGCGGTCCGCGCGAACGCACCAGACCCCGGGCCGGCGCAGCGCCTGCTCGCCCAGGTGCACCTCGAACGCGGCGACCTCGACTCGGCCCTCCCTCTCCTCGAGGAGGCGGCGCGGAGCGCGCCCGACGACACCGAGGTCCATGCGTCGCTGCAGCGAGCCCTCGCGGGTGGTGCCGCCGGCCGGTGCCTGCACACCCTGCACGGCCACACCCACATCGTGTCCTCGGTGGATGTGAGCGCGGACGGACGATACGCCCTCTCCGGCAGCCACATGGACAAGACGGTGCGGGTATGGGAGCTGACCACCGGCCGCCACCTACACAC
>NZ_CAAAFR010000086.1:0-9209 GCF_900634745.1 Protofrankia symbiont of Coriaria ruscifolia | reverse complement strand
CGGCCACTATGAACTCGGAACGGACGCCGAACCCCGCCAGCGGCTGACGGCTGCCTTCACCGAGCTCGCGCTGGCCGTCTGAGCACCCGCCCGGCACAGGTCCACCATGCCTTGCCTCCGCCCAATGCAACAGAGCCGATCACCGGCGTGCCGACCGGACCCGGTCTCGATGTCCGTTTCGCGCTGCCCGGGGAGCGGGTACATGGGGTGACGATCCCGGTTCTGGCCCAGGTCAAAAGGTTCACCAGACCGTCGGCGTTGCGGGCCAGGTGGGTGATCAGGTGCGCTCGGGTCCAACCCGGCAGTGCGGACAGCTCACGCACCCCGGCGTTGTTCAGGCGCTCCACCTCGGCGAGCAGACGCGCGGTCCCGTCTGCCATGGCGTGCATGTCGTTGGCAACCGTGAGAGTCACTGCGCGGCCCCTTTCCAGCGGATCGGTTCTCCAGGGAATCGGTCTTCAGGGAGTCGGGCCGACGGCTCTCACCGGCGACCGGCCCCGCCACGGAATTCCGCGATTCTGTGTTCTGATGGGTCGACGGGTCGGCGATCTCTTTCACGCCCGCGGATGGCCGGCGGGACGCTGGTCGCGAAAGTCGTCCGGGCCGGTGGTCCGGGCGGCCAGTTCCGTGCGGCGGACCTTGCCGGACGCTGTCCGCGGCAGCCTGTCGCTGAATCTCACCGACCGGGGACGGAGCTCGTCGGTGAGATGCCGCGCGGCGTAGGCGAGCAGAGCAGCCTCCAGCGCGACGCCCGGACGGTGACCGCGCTCGAGTACGACGACGGCCTGCGCGACCGCGCCGCCGATCGGATGACTCCGCGGCACGACCGCGACATCGGCGACCACGGGATGGCGCCGCAGAACGGACTCGATCTCGTACGGGGAAATTCTCCGGTCGAACGACTTGAACATCTCGTCGCGCCGTCCCAGCAGGCGAATCCATCCGTCCGAGCTCATCTGCGCGACATCCCCGGTTCGGTACAGACCGCCGGTACGCACGCCGGCGGTCCGCTCGGCGTCATCGAGGTAGCCCGCCATGATGCCGACCGGATCCGTTGCCAGATCCACACACAGCTCGCCGCATCCCGACGCGTCGGGATCTTCCAGAAAGATCCGGTACCCGGGAAGCGGCTTACCGATCCAACCCGCCCGTGACGGCAGACCCGGCGTGGTGCCGACCAGAGCGGTTGCTTCGGTCTGCCCGTAACCGTCCCGGACAGGTATCCCCCATGCCTGGCGGATGGCGCCGGCGAGATCGGGCTCAAGCGGTTCGCCGGCGCTGAGCGCCTCGCGCAGCGCCGGCCGTGACGACGACAGACACGCGCGCATGCCGCGCCACACGCTCGGCGGAGCGCAGAAGGTGTCGACGCGCAGCTCCGTCAGCAGACGCGGCAGGATCTGGGCGTCGACCCGGTCCGGCGTCAGGGCGATGACGGTGGCCTCGGCGCTCCAGGGGACGAACAGACTGCTCCACGAATGCTTGGCCCAACCGGGAAAGGAGATGTTCAGATGCCTGTCCCCGGGAAGAAGGCCGTTCCAGTACAGGCTGGACAGATGTCCGACCGGATAACTGGCGTGGGTATGAGCGACCAGCTTGGGCTGGCTGGTCGTACCCGACGTGAAATAGCAGAAGGCGATGTCGTTGGACGGGGTCGGCGTGTTCGACCTGAACACCGGATTCCCGGACCGGCCGTCGTCATACGGGGTCCAGCCCGGGACATCACCGGATACGGCGACCCTCAGTCCGGGGACCGGGGCACCGCTGAAGCGTTCGGCGGTGTCGGCACGACAGATCAGATGGTGGACGCGGCCACGTATGACCCGGTCGGTGGCCTCCGGCGCGGTCAGGCTGGGATACGTCGGAATAATCACGGCCCCGAGCTTGAGACAGGCCAGAACGGACTCCCACAACTCCTGCTGCTGGCCCAATATGATCATCACGCGGTCTCCTCGCGCGACTCCGAGCTCCCGTAGCCAGTTCGCGATCGAACTGGAACGGGCCGACATCTGCGCGTAGCTCACCGTGAGCCCGGCGCTGTCTGGGTGGAACAGCTCGAGGGCGACTTGGTCGTTGCCGCGCGCCACGACATCGAACCACTCAAGGGCCCAGTTGAAGGTGGGGAGACGTGGCCAGGCGAACTCGGCATACGCGGCATCGTGGTCGAGCCGGCGGGCGACGAGCATGTCCCGAGCGGCGCGGAACCGCTCGGTCGCCGTTGTCGCCGGTGCGATGGTCTTCCCCCGCACCTGCCCCGCGGTCATCGTTTGCTCGCGGGAACAAGCTGTCGTCCCCCGGCGGAGTCCACGCACGCCGCCAGAGCGTCGGCGGCGATGCTGTCCGCGTCCGCCATGAACTCGCCCCAGGGCCCAGGCCGGCCGCTGCCGACCTGGGTGAACCACCGGGTGTGCTCGGAGGGGATACCGAGGACGTACAGCCCCGGCCGCAGGGCACCGTCTTTCCCGATGGGGTGGAAAGGCTCACCGGTCACCGACACGCCTCCCGTGTCATAGAAGTCCGCCACTCCTTTGTTGACATGGCTGGTAAGGGTGCCGGTACGCACCAGATGGCGTGCCAGCGGCGACTGATCGCGCCGCAGGTCCGGCTCGGGGATACGGGCGTCGATCACCGCGTCCAGACCGATACGCGCCTCGTCGACATGTTCGGAATCGGCGAAGAAGCGACCCTCGGTGTCGTCGACGTCGAAGACGGCCGCGGGACCGACAACGCGCAGTTGGCCGCACCGCATGAGCGCGAGAACCTGCTGCAGACGTAGCAGAGGCGGCCCGGTCGACACCAGGGAACACATGGGTGCGAACCAGCCGAGGAAGTCCTCGCGGTACGACCTGGGTGTCAGGCCGGCATAGCTCACTGCCGCTCTGATGACGGACCGGACGTCGCGCAGAACGTCGAGCGCCGCCTTCACCGGGCCGTCGACATTGCCCAGCTCGGCAGCCGCGATATCGGCCAGGATGACAGTGACAAGGGCCTCCTGGAACTCCTGCGGACTCGCGAACCGCCGGCCCGCGAACGGACGGGCGCGCCCAGGGACGTCCAGCGCCGGCAGGTCCGCGACGTCGAAACGGCGTGCCTGTACTGAGACCGCCTCTTCCGGCGGGACGTCACGGGCGGCGACGGCGACGGCGTCGGTGAACCTGGCGGCGATCTCGGCACCGAACCGATTACGGATCTCAGTGGCGTGATAGACTAGGTCGATCTCAGCCAGGAGCCACGGCAGTACGTCCTTCCGAAAGTCCAGCTGTCCGCGCCGTCGTACTGCCATAACGTGCCGCAGGGTGAACAGGCGCGGCACGTAGACGTGGTCCGGGCTCTTCTGATTGCGACCCCGAGCCGAGACCGGAACGCCACTGCGCGAACCGGCGACAAGGATCGGCTCCCGTCCGCTCGGCGCATAGCGCAGACCGTCGGGGACGGGGACGAAACGGCCGCCGCGCCCGACCGTCAGACACGCCATGACGTCGTAGAAAGCCAGGCCCATCCCGATCGTTCCCACGGTCGACGCGGGCGGCAGCGTATCGAGTTCCATATCCGCCGCCGAGTCGGCTCTGATGTATCGCGCGCGGTCACGGGTCGCGGCGAATGTCGCCAGCCTGTTCTGGCTCCGGTCCAGCTCGGGACGGGAGTGGCCGGTACAGAGAACGACCCGGTCCACGGAGATCTCGGTTCCGTCCGCCATCTCCAGCCGAAACCGTCCATCGTCCTGCCGGTCAAGGCGGTCCACCCGGCGCTGGACGTCGATGAGTCGGACGGCCTCGGGCAGGTTGGCTCGCGCCGCGGCAAGCACGAAACTCAGGTACTGCCCGTAGGTCCGCCGCGGCGCGTACCCGTACAGATCTGCTTCTTCTGTGCCGGACGCGCACCACCACTGCCCGAGACTCGGTCCTGCCCCGGCCCGTGCCGGGCCGTCATCGGACGGACCCGAGAACATGGTCACCTCACCGGCGGGCGTGTTCATCAGCAGCCATTCGGGCTGCTCGGGCCGCCATATCCGGCCGGTGCCGACATGGTCGCTGTCGATCGCGTACAGCTCGACCGCACGGGTGAGCGGCGTGTCGGTGCACCGGGCCACGATTCTCTCGATCACGGCTATTCCGCGCGGCCCGGTGCCCACGACGGCGATCCGCAGCGGCTGGGGCGATCCGGACGCCGCCAGCTCGCCCGGTGTCTGTGCGGCCGCGAGGTCGTTGCGGCGGGCGGTATGCGAAAGCATGTCGAGCAGCTGGCCCGCGCTCACCATCGTCGGCGACGTGTGCCGCGGCTTCGGCAGCGGAAGCCCGCCGGTCTCGGCCCACTGCAGCCGACCCGCTGGGGTGATCAGGGATCGGGTGATCCCCGGATTGTCGGCATGCAGGCAGAACGGCACGTCCAACAGCCCTCGCGCGAAGGCACGCAGCAGAGCCTGTCCGGTGTCCTCGGACAGACCGATAACGGCGTCGATGATGCGCTTGGCCTCGTCCAGTACGTCCTCGTGGTCCACCTCGGCGGCGGTCGGCAGGCCGGTAGCCTCTCGGGCGTGGGCGGCGCGGCGCCAGGCGACCGTCAGCGCCGCGATATTGTCCTGGACTGTCGGTATCCGGTGCGCCTCGGCCGCAGTCTTGACGATCAGCCGTTCCGCACCGCCGCATACCGCGATGTCGACGCTGCTTTCCAGCAGGCGTTGTGCGCCGGAGGTGCTGGCCGGAAAGACCCCCATGTAGGTATAGAGAACGATGTGCCAGTCGACGTCCGATGGCAGCAGGGTCTCGGCCAGGTGGCGTAGCGCCGCCAGCGCCTCGATGTCCTGCACCGGATCGGTCTGCTGGGCGTAGCTGAGCGAGACACTGTCCACACCCTGTTCGACGAAGAAGAGCGCTTCCAGCAGACTCATCGCGACCAGCAGCGACGGTGGGCACAGCTGGCCCATCAGACATCCGCCAAAGGTCTCCAGGTGCGCCCGGAGTCCGGCGGTCCGGCAGTCGGTGGCCAGCTGGCGGGTGGCATTCCGCCACTGGCGTACCGACCTGGCCAGCGGGGTCCGTCCATAGGGAAGGCAGTACGACACCGGGCCGCCTTCGGTCGCGGCCAGGCCGGCCAGGACCATGTTCGCGAAGATCTCGGCTGGCGCGGCCGACCCGTGCCGGACCTGGACAGGAATTTCTCCGAGCGCTGCCGAGGCGACCGTCGCCGTGGTCCGTGGACCGTGCGCGACCAGCGGAAAGCCGTTCAGCGGACCGCCGGCCGCCAGCGCCCGCTCGGCCGCGGCGTGATCACCGACCCGGGTATAACTGTCCAGGGTTATCGTGCCGACTGTGGGACCGTCCACGCTGCGGACCGCCTGGATTCCGGCGGACATCTGAGCGGGGTCGGACATCCCCATCCGCGGCTGGAGCACCAGACGGCCCGCGCCGGCGTGGCGACGGACGTACGAACCGAGATCGACCGGGGTCGAGACGGTCATGCCACCCCTTTCTTCGGCTCGGCCTTCGTGCCGAGCTCCAGCAGCAGGTTGGTGAGGGTCCGCGGGTCGGTCCGTTCGTTGCACACCGCGTCGAATCCGGCGCCGAGGAGTTCCGTTACTGTTCCGGCCTCGGCACCGCCATGTATTCCCAGCCGCCCGCCGATCACAGCCGGGACGTACCGGATGGATGGGTCCGCTCGGATCCGGCGAACCAGCCTCGCCCCGTCCATTCGTCCGTGACCATTTACGGTGCTGACCACCAGAACATCGGGCCGGTAAGTCCTGATGGATGCCAGGATGAGGTCGTCCGGTGCGCACGGGCCGAGATTCAGTACCTGGTGGCCTGCTTCCTCGAGAAGGAGCTGCAGAAACACCAGGTTCCAGGTATGGGAATCCGATGAGACGGTGGTCAGCAGCACACGTCGGTGCGGTGGGACAAGCGTGCTCACCGCTCAACCGGTCCCTCGGCCGCCGGGGTGGCCAGCTGCGCGTAGGTGGCGGGCGTGCAGCCCGTCGCGGGCTCGTCGACCGGGCGCCTGATCTCGCCCGTCGACGGTTCTCTCGCCGCCGCCGGACGGCTGCGGATCGCCAGCACCGTGCAACCCTGCCGACTGGACATCTGGTGTCGCGTTCCCGGTCCCTCGACCACCAGATCACCGAAACCGAACGACCGTCCGTCGCTGTGGTCGAGAGTGCCGTCGAGCACGAGCATCAACTCGTAGCCGAGATGCTCATGAAAGTCTCCGTGCGCTCCGGGGGGGAACCGCAGAATCAGCCCGACAGAATCCTCGCCGGTGTCGTCCGGGGCCCACAGGACGTGATGCTCGACCCCGGACCGTCCCGGCTCCACCCACGTCGACCAGGTGAGGTCGGGCATCTCGAAACCGCTGCGGAATACGTCCCTGACAACTTGGTCACGCATAACCAAGCCTCCTTGTTCCAGCACAGGGAAAGTCCCAGAAAGGTGCGTTTACCCTCATGGCATGGCGACCGGACCGGAGCCGTTCGGCCGGTCCAGTACATGGAGCAGGCACCGTGGTGACGGTGGCCCGTCCAGAGAAAGCGGACGGCCACCGTCACCAGGTCACCGTCAGTTCAGCCTGGTGATGTCGACCCGCGCGACTGGTCCGTACCAGCCGTGGGCCGCGGACGAGAGATCACCCGAACCGGAGATACCCGGATGGCCGGCGATGGGCTGCGTGGGTACCGTGCCGACGGATCCGGTGTCGATGTTTCCGTTCGGGTCACCGGGTAGGGTCGTCGGGCCCACCGCGCTGCACGGGTCGGGCAGATCCGAACCGAGTTCGGTATTGTTCTCGACCCCCGCGTCGTAAGCCCTCAGCCAGTAGGTGGCTGTTCGACCGCCGGCTGGCAGGGCGATGTTGTCGAGGCCGGTGAACCCGTCGTTACTGCAGACGAGCATGGTGGCGATGGACAGCAGGTCGCCCTTGTTCGCCTGGATGGTACTGGTCACCGAGTGGCTGAAGCCCTCCTTGTCGACGCTCGTCGGGGTGAGCGGGGCCGCTATGTCGACGACGTCGGTCGTCGCGGCGGCCGCCTGGTAGGCATTCACCAGCGGAGCCTCGTTGCCGTCCTGGGCGAGGGCCGCCAGCTCGGTCGAGGTGAAGCCGCCGACCTGGAACGCATGGAGATCCGACCCTTTGCTCGTGGTCGCGATGACACCGGGGGAGAGCGGCTCACCGGAGGTGATGTTGGTAAGCGTGACCTGGTAACTGTGCGGACGCGGCTGACTGGCTGCCGAATCGTCCGGTGCGCTGGCGAACGCCGCACCGGACCAGGCCACCGCCGCCGCGCCGACCGCGCCCATGATCGTGGCAATTCTTCGCATGGATCCTCCTTTGCCGTGGTACTTGACCGAGGTAATCCACCCAAATTCGAACCCGCTATCGGGTGACATATAGACGGTATGTCGCTCCGGTCGTACCGCAATGCGATCAATATATTTCCGATAGCTCGCATCGAGATTTCCGATGGGTCACGTCATGCGTATACGGGCGGTCGCCGGGCGCTCCCGCGCAGGACCATCCGATCTCACCCGAGAATGACGGTCACCGCGGCTTGGCCGTTACGCGTCGACAACGGCGGAACTTGTCAAGATCCTTAAGACAAGATTGTTTGTGAACTAGCCTGTGCCTGGTCTTCTTTTCGATCTCTGTGTGGGGACCACCTCCGATCTTTGCGGGACGCCCGCGTCGGCTGGCCCGGCGTCCTCGCCGGGCTTCGCGTTGATCCCAGCGGGTCTCGGAAGCGGCGGCGGGACCGGAAGCCGGTTCACGAACCGCTCCGGGTGCGCGGCGTAGGCGGCATCGAGCACACGACCGCGCGCGGCATACACCTGATCGGTCTGGCCGAAGTACACGACCGCCGGCGAAAGATAGCCGATCCCGGAATGCTTGTGCTCGAAATTATACCAGTTGAAGAACTCCCGGCAGAACGCTCACGCCTCGACGATGGTGTCGAAGTGGTCGGGAAACTCGGGCCGGTACTTCAGGGTCTTGAACTGGGACTCGGAAAACGGGTTGTCGTTCGAGACCCGCGGCCTTGAGTGCGACCGGACGATGTCAAGATCCGCCAGAAGCAGCGTGAGAGTCTTCGACGTCATCGACGAGCCCCGGTCGGCGTGCACCGTGAGCCTCGACGTATCGACGCCATACTTCTCACACGTCTGCGTGACAAGTTCCTTCGCGAGCTCCCCGGACTCGTTCGGCGCGAGCATCCAGCCCACGACATAGCGGCTGTAGATATCGAGGATGACATAAAGATAGAAATTCCTGTGCTTCACCGACCCCTTGATCTTCGTGATATCCCAGGTCCACACCTGGTTCGGCGCGGACGCGACCAGCTCGGGTTTCACATGCGGCGGATGCGTCGCCTGAGCACGGCGCTCCCCGGTCTGCTCCCGGACCGCCAGGATCCGGCACAGCGTACGGGAAGAGGCCAGATAGACCCCCTCGTCGAGCAGCGTCGCCCACACGTGCGCCGGCGACGAGTCGGCGAACCGCTCCGAGTTGAGAACCCCAAGCGCCCTCGCCCGTTCCTCCGCGGAAAGCGCCCGGGGCTGCACACGCTCCCTGTGCGGCTTCGGCGGCCGCCGCTCCAGCGCCGACACCGGCGGGCGATGGCGCCGGTAGAACGTCGCCCGCGACCGACCCACCAGATCGCAGGCATTCGCCGGCCCGACGACCCCGGAAAGCTCGACCACGCACGCGTCGACTATCCGTTCTCCTTCGGCGACGACGCCCGGGTAATTTCGGGAATGCTCTCGGAGAGCGCCTCCAAGAGCGCGTTGGCTTTTCCCATGATGCCAATCACGCGCTGGGACGCCGCGAGTTCCTTCTCTTTCCGGGCCAGCGTTGCCTCCAGCTCCGCTATCTTCTTGTCCCGCGGGTCGGCCGCCGGCCGCGCTTCCTCACCGACGCCGCCGCCGCGCCCTGACCCGCCGCGCGACGCCACTCCACGATATGCGCGGAGTACAACCGCTCCCGACGCAGGATCGCGCCCTTCTCACCGGGCCTGGTCGCTACGTCGTATTCCGCGAGAATCCGAGCCTTGTACGCCGCCGTGAACGTCCGCCGCTTCGCCTTCGGCTCGACCTCCGGGTCAGGCCATCCCGCCTCAGGTCCGGGGTCATCCACCCGACCATCATCGACCAGACCCCGCCTGGCCGTCAGCACCACCGCCACGATCTCCCTCTCCCAACCCAGGGCTGCGCGAAGGTCGCCCGGCGTGGCGA
>NZ_CAAAFR010000085.1:0-6478 GCF_900634745.1 Protofrankia symbiont of Coriaria ruscifolia | reverse complement strand
GGAAATGCCATTCAGAAAATCATGGTCGTTGACCGGAATCGGATCACCGACCTTCCGCCACTCCCGACCACCGTTCGCGAAGTCGCCGATCAGTTCCTTTTTCTTGCCGTCCACGCTGATGACCGGCTCGCCAGCGGCCTGATACCGCACGATCTCCCCGATGAGATACCGAAACTGATCATCCCGGTCCGGGTGACAGGAGCCGGCGAGCACCTTGGACGGCGCCTGGAGGCTGAACCCCATATCCGCGAGCAGCCCCGCCACGGTTGTATGACTAAGGGGTCGTAATGAATTAGTTGCTGGACTTAATTCATTACGACCTCTTAGGGACGGCGCGGGTTGCTTTCCCTTCTTACTTCAGTACGAACGGTTGGCCGCGAAATTGGTCAGTTCTGTCAGCGTGAAGGCCGCCGTATGGTCCACGGCGACCTCGGAGATAATCTCCCGGGCCCGACCCAGGTGGCGCCCGGCGGATGCCTCGGTAAAGGCACGGCCGCCGGCGTCGCTGATGAGGTGGGCGGCGGCGCGCAGATTCTGCTCCGTGGCCGGAGTGAGACCTTCCGGATCCAGCAGGGTCAGCAGCCGCGGCGTGGATGCGGAGCCGCCGGTGAGTACCGAGACGACCGGAAGGGTCTTCTTGCGCTGACGGAGATCGTTGAACACGGGCTTTCCGGTGACCGCCGGGTCGCCCCAGATGCCGAGCAGGTCGTCGACCGCCTGGAAGGCCAGGCCGAGATGCCTCCCCATCTCGTCCAGTGCGGCGACGACCTCGGCCGGCGCTCCGCCCAGCAGTGCGCCGAGGCCGGCCGCGCAGCCGAGCAGCGCGCCGGTCTTGGCTCCGGCCATGTCGCTGTATTCCTGGACGGTCACAGCCTGCGGGCCCGTCCAGGGCCGGGTTTCGAAGGAGAGGTCCTGCGCTTGACCGTTCACCAATTCAATCAAGGCGTTCGAGACGGCGGCCATGGCCGCATGCCTGGTCTCGACGCTCGCGGTGCGGGCCAGCGAGTCGAGGGCGAGAGCCAGCAGCCCGTCGCCGACCAGCACCGCGGGGCCGATGCCGTAGGCCTTCCACACGGCGTCCCGATGTCGTCGCTGTTCGTCGCCGTCCATGATGTCGTCGTGCACGAGGGAGAAGGCGTGGATCAGCTCCACCGCCACCGCTCCCGCGACGGCGCTCTCCGGGGACGCACCCACGGCCTGGGCCGACAGCACGGCGAGGGCCAGACGCAACCCTTTGCCACCGCCACCTTCCCGAGGCGTGCCGTCGACGTCGCGCCAGCCGAAGCTGAACTCGGCGATCTCGCCGACGTCTGAAGGCAGCCGGTTGACGGCGTCGCGCAAGGCCGGCGTCACCAGCCTCTGGCAGTACCCAAGGGCGTCTTGCAGGTTCGACGCCGTGCCGACTTCCGGCGCGGCGCTCATCGGGCATCCGACAAGGCGAGGTCGGGCTGCGCTGCCAGGCGACCGCGGGGTTCGGGGACCATCTGCAGCGGGCCGGTGCCCAGTGAGGCGCGGGGCACGGCGGTACCGGCCTTCGTGCCGGGAACCGCGCGCAGGCGCCAGCGCGAGGCGATGCCCGCGAGCGTGATGGTGGTCTCCGCCGTCCCCAGGTTGTCGCCGATGCACTTGCGGCTTCCGCCGCCGAACGGCAGGTTCGCCGAGCGCGGCAGGCGTGCGGCACGTTCGGGAAGCCAGCGGTCGGGGTCGAACACATCCGGGTTCTCGTACATCGCCGGATTGTGTCCGAGGGCGTATGGGCTGTAGAGCACGATGGTGCCGGGTTCGATGCGGCGTCCGGCGAGTTCCGTCTCCCGCGTGGTCGTGCGGGTCATCAGCCAGGCGGGCGGATACATACGCAGCATCTCGGTGATCACGCGCGCGGTGTAGGGCAGCTGGTGCAGATCCTGGAACCCGGGCACCCGGCCGTCGAGCACGCTGTCGAGCTCCGCGTGCAGCCGCTGCTCGATCTCGGGATGCGTGGCCAGAGTGTGGAACGCCCAGGCCATCGTGTTGCCCGTCGTCTCCGTACCGCCGATGAGCAGGGTCATCACCTGGTCGTGGATCTCCTGGTCGCTCAATCCGTCCCCGGTTTCCTCGTCGCGGGTGTTGACCAGGATGGACATCAGGTCGCCGGTGTCCGCCGCGCCCGACCGCCGGTATTCCGCGACGGTCTCCCGGATCAGTTCCCGCATTCGCACCCGCACCTGCTCGAAGTCGCGGTTGTGCGGCGTGGGCAGCTTCTCTAACAGGCCGATAGGAGCCATCATGCGCTTGTACACGCCGCGCATGATCACCGGCATGCAGTAGGCGACCTCGTCGATCACCGTGCGGCTCACCGTGGTGGAGAACATCGTGCGAGCGGTGATCTTGAGCGTCAGCCCATGCATCACCTCGCTGACGTCCAGCGGCTCGCCCGGTCGCCAGGAGGCGAGTTCGGCCTCGACCTCTTCGCCCATCAACGCGATATAGCCGGGTACTCGCGCGGGGTGGAAGGCGGGCTGGAGCATGCGGCGCTGGCGTCGGTGCGGCTCCCACGCGGAGCTGACCAGTCCATCGCCCACAAGCAGCCGCGCCTTCTCGAACAGCGGACCGCCCTTGTCGAACGTGCGGGAGTCGGCGAGCACCTGCTGGGCCAGCTCAGGCCGGTGTGCGAGGTACGCCCGTTTCGGCCCGATGCTGATCTCCACGAGGTCGGCGTCCGTCGGCAGACGCTCCAAAAATTCCAGCGGACTGCGCCATAGCTGCAGAGCGTGGCCGAGCACCGGCACCGCGCCGGGGGCCTTGAGCACCTTCCAGGACGGCGCGGGGCCCGCGGTCTTCGTGCGCGCCTCGGCGACGGCGCGCGGAGCGGGCTCTGGCACCGCCTCGGACACCACCGCAGCGGCTTCGGCGGCGACGGCCTGAACGGCTCCGAGCGGCGCGATGACGGGTGCCGATCCGGCCGCCGTGTACGGCTCAGCCCTGAAGCGGGTGACGAGGGCGTTGAGGTCGACCCATCCGTGGGTGGTCCCGTCCCACACCGAGCCGTCACCGAAGTACCGCGGCGTGAGGTATTCGAACTCCTGGCTGCCGCCCATCAGATAGTCCAGGCCGCTCAGGTACCGGCGCACGTCCTCGCGCTCCCCCGCCGGTCCGGCCAGCAGCTCGTCGCGGGCGGCGATGTACGCCCTCTCGTGGTGCCCGACCAGTTCGCACAGCCGGTCCACGGCCTGCTGCAGGCCTAGTCCGTTCCGCTCGATCAGGACTCTGACGACCGTCATCTTGTCGTCCTGCGAGTGCTCCTTGCGCCAGGACAGCAGGTCGTTGATGATGATCATCTGGCGGCGGCAGTGCAGGTGCACCTCACCGAACTGCGGGATGAGCTCGGTCATGTCCACCGCGGCGCCGTATTCCGTCATCAGCTCGATGAAGTCGCATCCGAAGCTGTCCAGCCGCACGGTCATGCACGTCTCATAGTCCGGCACCTCGTCGGTCAGCTTGGCCTGGATCTCGGCGGCGCAGCCGCGCAAGAATGCCTCGAGGCTCGCGGCGAAGCGCTTGATCTGGGCCGCGCTCAGGCCCGGGCTGATCCGCCGCCACAAGTCCTGCCCTGCGCGGCCGTAGGGGAAGCCGGGGTTCGTGGGCAGATTGCCCTCGAAGTCGGCCAGGATCCGCTTGAAGACCTCCCGCGCGGCTTGCGCGCTGGCGCCCAGCGCGGTGCGGTCCGAGACGAAGCTGTCGATGACCGTCACGTACTGATACCAGTCGGCGATGTCGAGAGCGCGCTGGTATTCGGCGTGCGGGACGGTCAGCGGTCCGTAGATGCCGTTGCGCTGCCGCAGGAAGTACAACAGGTCCGACTCGCTCGCGAAGGTCTCCGCCAGGAAGCGGCGTATCCAGCCGTTCGAGGTGATCTCGATCTGCGCGGCCCGCGGATGGTAGGCGTACGGCAGTAGTCGTGGCAGTTCCGGCAGGAAGAACTCGGTGACGCCCGTGAGGGAGGATTCCGGCATCGCGCAGTCCCTTCTTCGGTGGCGCAGGGGCCGGCGACCAGGGAAAGAATCCCGGTGCACCGGGAAAGCCGGTGGATGCGAACCGGCCCGCCCGATGCGGCGCCGTATCGGAAAGTGGGTCGGACCCGCCCGGCTCGAGTAGCGAACGGCCCTGCGGGCCGCATGACTCAGCGGAGGGAAGGGCTCCGCGGACATCGCCCGTCTGCCGTGCGGCCCGGCGATCTACCCGCCGAGGATCGCAGAAGCATGATGCTCTCCCCGTGTAGCCTGCTGATGCCAGGATGCTATGGGCATGAATCGGCGTTTGTACAAAAGTCTTCCCGTCGTACGGAACACTTCGGCTGCGGGACATCTCCGCCTTCGGAGGCAGAGGCCCACAGCGGGCTGACTTTCGACGTGTCACAGGTCTCGTCGACGATCCACCGCACCATCCGGCGCAGCGGCTCGATGGCGTCCTGCGGAAGCGCGGTGTTGCCCGATGCGGCGTACCCCAATGAAATGAGCCGCTGGGCACCGTGCAGCGCGAGCGGCTCCCGCAGCCGCCGTTTGAGCGACTCCGGATAAACGCCGATTGTCTGGGTGTAGGCGTTGACGTGCTTGAGCGCGTCCAGCGCGGTGTCGACGGGCACGATGTTGGCCACCCGCCCGGACAGGAGAGGATGGAAGTCCACTGGTTCGCTCAGGTGCGAGACGATGACCGCCCCCTCGTCCCGGCTGCCGCCGACGACCCGGTAGTACTCCGGGTTGGTGCGCAGGGCGGACAGGTGGGCGCGCAGTTCGGGATCGAAGTGTTTGACCGGCGTGCTGACGGCGGCGGGAAGCCGCTGGATCTCGTCGTAGACCAGCTGCCCGAGCCGGTCGGCTCGGGCCAGCCCGGGGGCGTCGGTGCCCGTGACGGCGTAGATCACCCGCGCATTGAGGCAGCCGAGCTGATTGAGCGCGCCGACGTCGGTCGCGGTCCGGCGCGCCACGTCGGCCAGCGTCGAGGCGTCGGTGAGCGCCTCGGCGCCGATCACGGTGGCGCTGCGTTTCGGGTCCAGGGCGACGAGTTCGAGCCCCGGCTGGATGTAGCGGGTGATGTGCCGCACCGACGCTAGGCCGCCCCAGGCGATGATCTTCTCCAGGTTGGCCGGACGGTAGAGCCGCCGCTCGAACTCCTGCGAGCCGCCCTTCCAGTAGGCGACCGACACGTGCCGGGTGATCGGATGGTCCGGGGCGATCGCGGCCATGGTCCTGGCGATTGCCAACGCGGTGAGCGGGTCGTTCGACGGCACTTTGATCACGGCGTCGCTCCGGGTGATCGCGTTGCGCACGATCGTCAGCGCCGCGACCAGCGGGCTGTTGCCCGCGATGATGTGCACGGCCCGCGCGCCCATCGCCCGTATCGCGGCCGTCCTGCCGTCAGACATCGTCATCTCGAACCAGCCGTCGAGCCGGTCGATGCCGATCGCGGTATCGGCGACCTCGCGGACCGTGCCAGCCGCGAACAGCGCGGGCAGCTGCTCGTAGGCGGAGCGCACCAGCGGCGCCGTCATGTCCGACCAGTGAACCGAATGCTCCAGCGCCTCCGCGAGGTATTCGTTGCGGTCCGGGTGCAGGTGCTCGCCGAGCTGCGCCAGGTAGTCGACGATTTCGTCGAAGGGCAGGGAGTGCAGCGCGCCGAGCGCGCCCGGATCGTGCAGTGGTAGATCCGCGAGCAGCCGCTCGGGGTCCGGGGCCAGGAACGAGGGATTCGCGCCACGGCCGTTGAAGCGCACGAGGCCGTCGCGCACGATCCTGCCGCGGACCACTGCCGGAATGGCGATGTCGGTCACATACCGCTCCGTCTCCCGTTTCGCCGCCAGGCGTCAGACCAGCTCCGACGTGAGGAAGTCCAGGGCGTCGCGTTGGGCACCCTCCGTAGCCGCACAGCTGATCTTGTCGTCGCCGCCCGCCTTGTCGCCGTAGCGCTCGATGGTCCGCCCGAGGCTCGGGCTGTCCAGGCCGCACGCACAGGGCGACCAGTCGGCGGTCACCTCGTCGCCGGTCACGAAACCGCCCCAGTACGTTTCCGCGAGCAGATCGAAGAACGCCGCCCGGCCGGTGCGCACGCCCTCCCGGGGAAGCACGGCGCCGTCCTGCGGGTCGAGGACGAACAGGATCGTCGAGGGCTCGATGTGGTAGCGGCCTTGCGCGCACATCATGTGCGTCGCCATGACCTCGGACATGGCGTAGCAGTGCCGCAGCCGCGGCACGCCGATGAACCGCTCGATCACCTGCTCCCACCCGTCCGGCAGCACGACGCCCTTGGCCCCGCCGCCGCCGACCACCGATGAGTCCGGCGAGAAGACGCCGGTCAGTCCCTGTTCGCAGGCCTCCCGGGCGAGCTCGTGCGTCGTGCTCCAGGAACCCATGAACAGCACCCGCTCCCCGCGCAGCCGCTCGACGAGCCGGGCTAGGAGACCGCTGAATTAGGCCGTGTCGGGGACTGGATGGGTCCGGCCGGG